>JAOACN010000251.1 GCA_026417815.1 Chloroflexaceae bacterium
CAGGGCCGCCAGGACCAGGGCGCCCAGGAGCATGAGGGCGTTCTGAAAGCCCACCAGGGTCAGCAGGAGCGCCCCGACGAAGAAGCCCAGGCCCTTGATGGCGTTCTTCGAGCCGGTCAAAATGCTCACCCAGCGGTACAATTGACCCTGGGACTCGCCAGCGACGAGCTTGACCGCGCTCTTCGAGGACATTTTGGTCAGGTCCTTGGCGATGCCCGAAAGGGCCTGGGCCACCATCACATAGGGCACCACCAGCAGCGAGGGCGGGGCGAAGGCCAGCAGGCTCAGGGCGATGAGTTGGGTGCCGAGGCCCATAAAGAGCGTCGTCTTCAACCCGAAGCGCGCCCCGAGGTAGCCGCCGAACAGATTGGTGATGATGCCGAAGACCTCGTAGAACAGGAACAACGAGGCCACCTGGAAGGGGGTATAGCCGAGCTGGTAGAAGTAAAACAGCACCAGCATACGGATGGCCCCGTCGGTGAGCGTATCGGCCCAGTAGGCCAGGGTAACCAGCGCATAGTTGCGCCGATCGGCCGAACGACGGGCAGCGGGAAGCGTCTCGGTGCTTGCCATGGGCATCACTCCAGGCTCAGGGCCACCTTGCGCGCCAGTTCGACGTAGCGGTTGGCATAGCCCCATTCGTTGTCGTACCAGGCATAGATCTTTACCTGCGTCCCGTTCGTAACCATGGTACAGGCCGCATCAATGATCGCCGAGTGCGGATCGGTCACGAAATCTATCGAGACCAGGGGGCGCGTTTCGTAGGCCAGAATGCCCTTGAGCGGCCCCTCGGCGGCGGCGCGGAGCAGGTCGTTCACTTCGCCCACGCTGGTCGGGCGCTGCACCTCGAACACGCAGTCGGTCAGCGAGGCATTGAGCAGCGGCACGCGCACCGCCTGCCCGTCGAGCTTGCCGAGCAGTTCGGGGAAGATCATCCCGATGGCCGTCGCCGAGCCGGTAGTGGTGGGCACCAGCGAGAGACTGGAGGCCCGCGCGCGGCGCAGGTCCTTGTGGGGCTGATCGTGGACGCTCTGGGTGTTGGTCGAACTGTGGATGGTGGTGATCATGCCGTGCTTGATGCCGATCCCCTCGTGGATCACCTTCACCACCGGGGCCAGACAGTTGGTGGTGCAGGAGGCGGCGGTGATAACATGGTGCCGAGCGGGGTCGTAGAGATGATCGTTGACGCCCATCACGATATTGAGGACCTCCCCCTTGACCGGGGCGGCGACGATGACCTTCTTGACGCCGGCCTTGAAATAGGCCTCGAGTTGCTCGGGGGTGCGAAACTTGCCCGTGGCTTCGAGCACGATCTCCACCCCGGCATCGGCCCAGGGGACCGCGCCAGGCTCCTTGATCGAACTATGGCTGATCGCCGTACCGTCAACGACCAGTTGCGACCCCTCGCCGTTGACCTCGTGGTTCCAGCGGCCATGCACCGAGTCGAAGCTCAGGAGATGGGCGCTTACCGCCGCGTCACCGCCGATCTCGTTGACATGGGCAAACGTCAACTCGGGCCAGCCCCAGGCCGCTCGCAGCGCCAACCGCCCGATACGTCCAAATCCATTGATGCCAACACGCACGCCCATGCAGATACCTCCGCGTCAAAATGGGAGTTATTCGCCAGTAAGGGTTCGTTTCAATCATTCCAGGTTGATATAATCATAGCACAGATCGGCGACCTTGCAAGACGGTTTTCTTAAGAGGCAGGTACGTGTTCACACTTCTCCTGGGAGCGAGGGCATCTTGCCCTCGAATCCTGACGAGGGCGGGACGCCCTCGCTCCCGGGTCTGCGGGGTTACCCCCTCTCTGAACACGTAAGAGGCAGAGTTGATGTAACGCTCGCCGCCGGCGGCGAGGTCCGGGGCGGCGTAACCGCCCGACAGGGTTATGCTGGGGGCCTCCCCCGACGACGTTGCATGAAGCCCTGATGGAAGGGCTTTGCCCTCCCACGCAGGGCCTGGTATCACCAGAGGAGATAGGTATGTCCACCGAAGCACTACCGCGCTTTCCGAGCCTGGAAGCGCGCAATCTCAACGGCAAGCGCATCTACCTGCCCGCCGGGTTCGGCGGCGCGCGCAACGTGGTGCTGATCGCCTTTCGGCGCTGGCACCAGTCCCTGGTTGACTCGTGGTTCCCGTACCTTGATCGGCTTATGTCAACGCACCAGGATCTGCGGGCCTACGAACTGCCGCTGATCAGCAGTATGTATTCCCTGGCGCGCCCCTTCATTGACGGGGGCATGGCCGCGGCCATTCCCGATCCGAAGGTGCGCGAACGCACCCTGACCGTCTATACCGACGTCGGGCGGGTCACCGCGGCCCTGGGTATCCGTAACCAGAGTACGATCACGGTGCTGCTGGTTGACCGCGAAGGCCGCATCTTCTGGCGCAGCGAGGGGCCCTACGCGCCCGAACGGGCCGTGGGGCTGGAGCGGGCGCTTGCCGGGGAGGGGAAGTAGCACTGGATCCGAGCTGCGTCGTTGGGCCGAAGCATTGGCACAGCCAATGCTTCGGCCGCTGTCTCTTATACACATCT
>JAOACN010000526.1 GCA_026417815.1 Chloroflexaceae bacterium
GATATGTAGGAGGGCTACGCCCTCCCAGACCCGCCCCTCCGACAGGGGCGATGTCCGGCGCTTGCATGCTCTTGACGCAGCGTGTTATGATAACGCATAGCAGCATTTCCTGTCCATAACACGGATCGCCAAAGGAGCAAAGCGATGGCGCTTGACACCCCCGAGACCGATGTTCCGTACCACCAGTTATTTATCAATGGCGAGTGGTGCGACGCGGAAGACGCCGCGACCTTCGATGTGACCGAGCCGGCCACGGGCCGGCTGATCGCCCGGGTCGCCAGCGCGAGCACCGCTGATGTGGATCGGGCCGTAGCGGCGGCGCGCAACGCCTTCGATAACGGCCCCTGGCCGCACACCCCCCACTTCGAGCGCGCTCGCATTCTGCACAAGATCGCCGATGTGATGGAGGAGCGCGCCTTTGAACTGGCCGAGTTGGAGAGCCGCGACGTCGGCGTGCCCATTCGCAAGACGACCTACAACGACATCCCCCTCGGCCTGCACATGATGCGCGTCTTCGCCGAACTGGCCCGGCGCTCGCCCTACGAGCCGCTACCCTGGAACGACTTCCCCACCCTCACCTGGAGCTTTGTCTGGCGCGATCCCTTCGGCGTCTGCGCGCAGATTATCCCCTGGAACTACCCCTTCTGCATGGCCGTCTGGAAACTCGGCCCGGCCCTGGCCACCGGCAACACCGTGGTGTTCAAGCCGGCAACCCAGGCGCCGCTCACCTCGATCGAGCTGGTGCGCATGATTGATGAGACCGGCTTGCTGCCCCGCGGCACGCTCAACATGATCACCGGCCCCGGCGGGGCCATCGGCGACTACCTGGTGGCGCATCCGAAGGTGGATAAAGTCGCCTTCACCGGCTCCACCGAGGTTGGGCGGCGGATCATGGCCCTCGCCGCGCCGCACATCAAGAAGGTCACCCTGGAACTGGGCGGCAAGTCGCCCACCATCCTGCTCCCCGACGCCGACCTTGACAAGGCGATTGACGGCGCGTTGTTCGCGATGTTCTACCACGCCGGGCAGCTCTGCGAGGCCGGCACGCGCTGCTTCGTCCATACCTCGCTGTACGACGAGGTGGTCGAGCGCATGGTCGCGCGCACGCGGCAGTTGCGCATTGGCGATCCGCTGGAACTGGAGACCGACATCGGGCCGCTGATCAGCTTTGCTCACCGCGAACGGGTGGAAAAATACATCCGCATCGGGCGCGAGGAGGGCGCGCGGCTGGCCATCGGCGGCGGGCGGCCCGTCGGCGAGCTGTTCGAGCAGGGGCCATACCTGGAGCCGACCATCTTCACCCATGTGGACAACCGCTCGCGCCTGGCCCAGGAGGAGATCTTCGGCCCGGTCCTCGCCGTGATCCGCTACGACGAGATCGGCGACGCCATCGCCATGGCCAACGACACGATGTACGGCCTGGCCGCCTCGGTCTGGTCACGCGACGTGCAGCAGGCCATCGAGGTCGCCAGGCGCCTGCGCGCCGGCACGATCTGGATCAACGATCACCACATGCTCAATCCCTACGCGCCCTTCGGGGGCTTCAAGGAGAGCGGCATCGGGCGCGAGATGGGCGTGGCGGGCATGCTTGAATACACCGAACCCAAACATATCCACGTGGATTTCCAGCAGAAACGCTCGGGCAAAATCTGGTGGGATGCGCTGCTGCCCCCCGAACACGAGGACCACGAATAGCGTCGCGCCGGCGTGGGGTAACCGGGTTGCCCCACGCCCCGGCCCGTGGGAAGTCTGGGCGGGCTGCGTCCTTCCAGGCATACCCCTTTCGTGATCCTCACCCTCCCCCGGCCCCCTTCCTTTCCACCGTGGGTGGAGAGGGAGGTTCTCAGGTGCAGAGTTTTCCGGCACATCCTCGCGTCACATTCGCCATCTGGGGCATTGGGATGCCCAAATCCCCCCTCTCCACCGTAGGTGGAGAGGGGGGGCAGGGGGGTGAGGACAGAAGCGCATTGGAATGCCGAAAACCCCTTCTCGCTCGAAAAACCCTACACCTGAGAGGGAGAGGGAGGGGGCTTCGAGCGCGGCGAGGCAGAGAAGGGTGAGGATCGGCCCCTCCCTCCGCCTGCGAGTCGGGTGTGACGAAACGTTCTGCACGTGGCGCGGCCCACCGGCCTGCCGGGCGCCTGAAGGCTCCGGCGAGCCTTGCGCAGGCTACCTCCCTAGCCTGCTGAAGCCGGCGCCGGCTACGCCGTGAGCCCTGGCCTGAGCCGGGACGAAGGCTCAGCCGAACGGCCGGCTTCGCAGGACGTTCGCCCGCGCCTGATGAAGATGACGCATTCCATCCGGTAGAGCCCGCGCAGGCGGG
>JAOACN010000585.1 GCA_026417815.1 Chloroflexaceae bacterium
CTGGCGGGGTGGATGGCCAGGCTCTTGGCGTCGCCGATGTTGGCGAGGTGTGAGAAGAGCTTCAGATTGTTGATGAACTTCTTCCCGGCCTCCAGGCCGCCCTTGATGCCGAAGCCCACGATGCCGCTCTGCCCGCGGGGCAGGTACTTCTGGGCCAGTTCGTAGCTGGGGTGGCTGGGCAGGCCGGGGTAGTTCACCCAGGCGACCTTGCTGTGTTCGCTGAGGTAGCGCGCGACGGCGAGGGCGTTCTGGCTGTGGCGTTCCATGCGCAGCGGCAGTGTTTCGAGGCCCTGGAGCAGCAGGAAGGAGTTGAAGGGGCTGATCGAGGCGCCGATGTCGCGCAGGCCCTGCACGCGCACCTTGATGATGTAGGCCAGGTTCCCCAGGGCCTGGGTGTAGACCAGGCCGTGGTAGCTCGGGTCGGGCGTGGTGAACTCGGGGTAGCGCCCGTTGGCCCAGTCGAACTTCCCTCCATCCACAATCACGCCGCCGATGCTGGTGCCGTGCCCCCCGATGTACTTGGTGGCCGAGTGAATGACGATGTCGGCGCCGTGCTTGAGGGGCTGCCAGAGGTAGGGCGTGACGGTCGTGGCGTCAACGATCACCGCCACGCCGGCCTCGTGGGCCACGGCGGCGATGCGCTCCAGGTCGAGCACGTCGAGTTTGGGGTTGCCCACCAGTTCCAGGAAGAAGGCCCTGGTGCGATCGTCAATCGCGGCGCGGAAGCCCTCGATGTCGCGCCCGTCCACGAAGCGGGTGGTGATGCCGATCTTGGGCAGGGTATGGCGGAAGAGGTTGTAGGTGCCGCCGTAGAGATCGGTCGAGGAGACGATGTTGTCGCCGGCGCCGGCGAGGTTGAGGATGGCCAGGGTCTCGGCGGCCTGCCCGGAGGCCAGGGCCAGGGCGCCGACGCCGCCTTCGAGGGCGGCCATGCGCCGCTCGAAGACGTCGGTGGTCGGGTTCATGATCCGGGTGTAGATGTTCCCGAACTCCTGAAGCCCGAAGAGACGAGCGGCGTGGTCGGTGTCCTGGAACTGGTACGAGGTGGTCTGGTAGATCGGCACGGCGCGGGCGCCGGTGGTCGGGTCAGGGATCTGCCCGCCGTGGAGGGCCAGGGTCTCGAAGCCGGTGAACTGGGGGGCGTCGGTCATGTCGGTGCTGCTCCTGATGTCGGTGATCGTTTCGCTTGCGTGGGGTGTGTTCGAGTAAGTGCCTGTATCGATACCCAGGGTATCCGATGACGATCTGGGAGGGCGCAGCCCTCCCGGCCCCGCCCCTGAGGCGGGGGCGTGGGGAACCTCGAGTTCCCCGTCCTGCTCCATCCGGCGGGTCGCGGGTACAAAAAAGCCCTCATCGGCATTCGATGAGGGCAGTCACTCGCGATACAGGGTATGGATCGCCTGGCGTGCCGCTCATCTTCCAGATTCTTCTGACGGAATTGGCACCGTGCCGGGGCATCGAGGCGACGACGTTGTCACCTGACGCACCCAGTGGTTGCCGCGGTTTCACAGGGCCGGTCCCTCCACCGCTCTGGATGAGCTGCGCGTCTGGTTGTGTATGTGCTGGTTCAGATAATAGCAGACCGGGGCGAGACTTGTCAAGTACTTGAGTAAGCGAATGTTGACGCTTAAGAAATCCGGTTTTGCGGCGCGGTCCCGGGCGTACCTCGGAGACGCAGAGGACCGCGCCGTGCGTGTTCAGCGTTGGGGTAACCCCGCAGACCTGGGAGCGAGGGCGTCCCGCCCTCGTCAGGATTCGCGGGCAAGATGCCCTCGCTCCCAGGAGAAGTGTGAACACGTACACCGCGCCCGCCGCGACCCGTTTGTTCCGCGCGCGGTGGTAGAAATCGTGCAGGCTGCGCCGGGATGCGCGCCCGCCGAGGGCGGATAAAGGATGTTGCGGGGAGGCGTAGCCTCCCCGCGCCCCTCCACCGGGGGCCGTTTTTCGCGGGAAGGGACTGCCCTCCCCGCGCCACTCCCGCCACCTCAGGCGGCGTCGAAGACGGCGTCCACGCTGACGGTGAAGGCGGGGATCAGCCGGGAGACGGCTTGCTGGCCGCGCCGGAACACGCCGTGCTCGACGTAGCCCTCGCCCGCGAGGGTGAGGACGGTGATCGTCTCGTCAATCGGGTTGACGATCCAGTATTCGGGGATGCGGGCCTCGGCGTAATCGGCGCGCTTGACCACCGTGTCGCGCTCGGGGTCGTCGGGGCTGACGATTTCGAGCACCAGGTCGGCGCCCAGCCAGCAGGCCTCCTGGTTGCGCGGGTCGTTGCGGTCGAGTAGCAACAGCAGGTCGGGCTCGCGGAACTTCTCGGGGCGGATTCGCAGGCGTAGCGGGGCGAAGAGCGCCTCGCCGCCCATTGGCCGAATGACCTCCAGCAGCAAGGCGTAGAGGAAGGCGAGGATGCGCTGGTGTTTGCGCGTAGGCTGCGGCAGCACCTCGAGCATGCCGTCGGTCAACTCGATCAACTGGTTAGTCTGGTCGGTCAGGCGCAGGTACATCTCGTCCGTCCAGAGTCCCTGCAGGGGGGCCAGATCCAGTTCCGTGCCCGAGCGGGGCCAGACCAGCCGGACCATAGGGGCTTCGGTTGAGCGGCTCATGGTGACCGTCCTCGGCGCGCGATGGGGTGTGGAGGGTTGCGAGCCTCTCCGGATACTTCCTTCGGGAGGGCAACGCCCTCCAGGGAACGCTCGTTCCCGGGTCGTTCGGAGGAGCGTGGGGAAAGCGGGTTGCCCCACGCCCCTGCCAGCGGGGAAGAAGGGGAAAGCGGGTTGCCCCATAACCCCTGCCTGGGGGAAGATGGGGAAAGCGGGTTGCCCCATGCCCCTGTCAACGGAGTAATGTGCATTATAGCACGGGCCTGCGGCCCTTCCCGGTCGCACTCGCAGGTGGCGAGGCGCCGAGGCGCTACGACTCGGATACGTAGCTCTCCACGCGCAGCGAGATGGTTTTCGAGCTGCCGTCGTCGCCCATGCTGACGCCGTAGAGGGTGTCGGCGACCTCGATGGTGCCGCGGTTGTGGGTGATGAGGATGAACTGGGTGCGGGCGCTCAGGCGCCGCAGGGCGTCGCGAAAGCGGCCGACGTTGGTTTCGTCGAGGGCGGCGTCGGTTTCGTCGAGGATGCAGAAGGGGCTGGGGTTGACGCTGAGGATGGCGAAGAGCAGCGCCGCGGCGGTGAGGGCGCGCTCGCCGCCGGAGAGGAGGGAGATGTTCTGCTGCTTCTTGCCGGGGGGACGCACGATGATCTCGACGCCCGGGGGACGCGCTTCGCCCGCAGTGTCCTCGCCCTCGGCGGCGGCTTCGCTGCCTTCGCTGCCGGTCAGCACCAGTTTCGCCGAGCCGCCGCCGAAGAGCTCGACGAAGCTGCGCTCGAACTCGGCGGCCACGGCGTGGAAGGTGGCGGTGAAGCGGTTGTGCATCACCCGGTCGAGTTCGCCGATCAGTTCCATCAGCGTGGCGCGGGCCTCGCGCAGGTCGTCGATCTGGGCGCGGAGGTGGCGCTGGCGCTCGGCGGTTTCGTCGAACTCTTCCAGCGCCAGCGGGTTGACCGGCCCGAGACGCAGGATGCGCGTCTTGAGGGCCTCGATGTCCCGTTGCAGGGCCTCAATCGGGATGGCGGCGTCCTCCTGCTCCTGTTCGGCTGCGCCGTCGGCCAGGGCGGGCGCGGGGTCAAGCTCCACGCCGTCGGCGGCGGCGCGCTCGTAGAGGGCCTCCTGGCGGTCCTGGGCGCGCTGGGCCTCCAGGGCGGCGCGGCTGTGGGCGCTTTCCTGCTCCAGCAGGGCGGCGGTGGCGGCGGCTTCGCGCTGTTCCAGGTCGGCGAGGCGCGTCTCTTCTTCGCGTAGTTCGGCTTCGGCGGGATCAATGCGCGCCCGCAGGGCGTCTATCGCGGCGAGGAGGGTGGCGTGTTCGGCTTCGCGGCGGGCGTGGGCGGCGTCAAGTTCGGCGCGCTCGGCCCGCAAGGTGGCGCCGGCCTCGGCCAGGTCCTGTTCCTGGCGCGCCAGCAACTCCAGGCTCTGGGCATGGGCGGCGCGCAGTTGCTCGGCGGCGCGAAGCCGGCCCTCGGCGGCGTTGGCCTCGGCGCGCAGGGCCGCCAGGCGCTCCCGGGCGGCGCGGTCCTCCCCGGCGGCCTGTTCCTGGCGCGCCCGGGCCTCGGCCAGGGCGGCCTCAGCGGCGCGGGCGGCTCCTTCGGCGGCCCGCAGGCGCGCGGTGGCGTCCTGATGCTCGGTGGCGAGGGCGGCGCGCTCGTCGGCCATAGCGGCGCGGCGCCGCGCGGCCCAGTCCTGTTCCTGCCCGGCCCGCGTCCTGTCTCTTATACACATCT
>JAOACN010000266.1 GCA_026417815.1 Chloroflexaceae bacterium
GGGCAGGGTAGGCGCGGGCGGTGGGGCAGGCGGCATTGCAACCGGTCAGGAAACGCTCACAGGCGTAACTGTACACGCAGCGGCCGGTCAACGGCCACATGTCGTGGAGCGTCCAGACCACGGGGGCGTGTCGTCCGGCCACGGCCAGCAGGCGCGGCGACCATCCCGCCCCGGCGCCGCCGTGGAGGTTGTGCAGGTGCACCACGTCGGGTCGCAGGCGGAGCAAGGCCCGTTCCAGGGCCGCCTCGGCCGCGGGGCGCGCGAGGCGGTCGAGGAGCGCCTGCCCCTGGAGCGGCGCGACCCGGCGCGCCGCCCGCCGCACGAGGAACAACGGCGCGCCGAGGTATTCCGTGGACCAGGGGTGGGGCTGACGATCGGGAAAGGCCACCAGCCGCGTGACCCGCGCCCCGGCGGCCACCAGGCCCGCGGCAAGCCGGCTCGCGGCCACGGCCGCTCCGCCGCGTGTTTCCCGGTCTGAGAGCATAACAATATGCATGGTGCTCCGGGGGTGGCCTCCAAGGACAACGTTCGTGCCGCATCGCGTCTCGGCAGGGAGTTCCTCCCCGCTTGCCATTCGCGCCGGACACCTGCTGACCGGCGTGCCTGCCGGTGGGACGCTTACCGGACCAACGCTTCGCCGCAGGCGCCGATGCTGCTAGAATAGCAGGCGCCGCTACCATTGTGCAGATAGCGACGGTGTGGACCCGATGGGCCTTCGCCGTTCAACGGTAGCAAGAACAAGGAACTTCCTGGGAGGGCGAATCCTTCCCACGTTGACGTTCCGGGAGGGCCTGGAAGGGCGAAGTCTTCCCAGGCCCTCCCTTCCGGCAGAGGTGGCGAAACACCCGGTTTCCCCTCCAGACGATAAGGAGACCGCATGACCGAGGTTCACATTCCGTCCCCTGATGGGGTGGTCACGACCTATGTGGCCACACCGGCGGGCGAGGGGCCATGGCCCGGCGTGGTGGTGATCCACGACGCCTCGGGTATGACCACCGACCTGCGGCGCCAGGCCGACTGGCTGGCGAGCGCGGGCTACCTGGCCGCGGCGCCCGATCTACTCAACGGTGGCAGTATTCTGAAGTGCCTGCGCCAGATCTTATTCGACTACCTGACCTGGGAGGGCCAGGCGTTCAGGCAGATCGAGGCGGTGCGAGGCTGGCTGGCCGGGCAGGAACGCTGCACCGGCAAGATCGGGGTGATCGGCTTCTGCATGGGCGGCTCCTTCGCGCTGATGCTCGCCCCTGGCCGCGGCTTTGCCGCGTCGAGCGTTAACTACGGCCAGCTGCCGAAAGACGCCGAACGCCTGCTTCGCGATGCCTGCCCGATCGTCGGAAGCTACGGCGCCCGCGACCGCTCACTGCGCGGGGCCGCGGCCAGGCTGGAGCAGGCGCTCACCGCGGCCGGCGTTCCTCATGACGTTAAGGAATACCCCGATGCCGGCCACGGCTTCCTCAACAACCACCGCCCTGAGGAGGTCCCGGCGTTGTTGCGGGTCATGGGGAACTTTGTTCACACAGCGTACCACGAACCATCGGCCCGGGATGCGCGGCGCCGCATCGAGGCCTTCTTTGCGACCCATCTACGTTCATAACTCTACTTTGTCGCTTTGCCGCTGGCGGGGGCTGCGGGGGCCGCAGGCCCCCGAAGATCTTGCCTTTCCGGTGCGGTGCGGCTTCGCCACGCCGCACCGGAAAGGGGAACGTTCGGAGGGGCGCAACCCCTCCGAACCTCCTCCCAGCGGAAGTCGCAGCAAGTGACAAAGTAGAGATAACAGAGGGGATAGGGAAACCCGGTTTTCCCATCCCCCTGTTTGTGCGAGGACGTGCTCGACGCGCCAATTAGAACTCATCGGGCACGGGCGGGGTCTTCTCCTTCTTCGGCTCGGGGGCGTCCACAATCAGCGCCTCGGTGGTGAGGATCATGCCCGCCACGCTGATCGCGTTCTCCAGCGCCGTTCGCACCACCTTGGCCGGGTCAATGATCCCGGCGGCCATCAGGTCCACGTAGGTCCCGGTGAGCACGTCATAGCCGTAGTTGTGGTTGTTGTGCCTGCGCTGGGTCGCGCGGACCTGGTCCACGACCACCGAGCCGTCGTCGCCAGCATTGATCGCCAACTGGCGCAATGGCTCTTCCAGGGCGCGGCGCAGGACGTTGAGGGCCATGCGCTCCTCGTCGAACTGGGTCTGCACCTCATCGAGGGCGGGGATGGCGTTGAGCAGGGCCACGCCGCCGCCGGGCACGATGCCCTCTTCGACCGCGGCGCGGGTGGCGTTCAGGGCGTCCTCAACGCGGGCCTTGCGCTCCTTCATCGCCGGCTCGGTGGGCGCGCCGACCTTGATCACCGCCACGCCGCCGGAGAGTTTGGCCACGCGCTCCTGGAGCTTCTCGCGGTCGTAGTCCGAGGTTGTGGTCTCGATCTGCTGCTTGAGCTGGGCAATTCGGGCCTGGATGGCCTGCTTGTCGCCGTGGCCCTCGACGATGACCGTATTGTCCTTATCGGCCTTGACCCGGCGGGCGCGCCCGAGGTCCTGCAGGGTGGTGTTCTCCAGCTTGCGCCCGATCTCCTCGGAAATCACCGTGCCTCCGGTGAGGATGGCAATATCCTGGAGCATAGCCTTGCGGCGGTCGCCGAAGCCCGGGGCCTTCACCGCCAGACCATTGAGCGTGCCGCGTAGCTTGTTGACCACCAGGGTGGCCAGGGCATCGCCGTCCACGTCCTCGGCAATGATCACCAGATCCTTCTTGCCGGTCGCCAGCACGGCCTCGAGGATTGGCACCAGGTCGTTAATCGCGCTGATCTTCTTATCGGTGAGCAGAATGTAGGGGTCGTCAATCACCGCCTCCATGTGGGCGGAGTCGGTGACAAAGTAGGGGGAGATATAGCCCCGGTCGAACTGCATGCCCTCGACCAGTTCATGCTCCAGGATGGTGCTCTTGCCCTCTTCGACGGTTACCACGCCATCGCGACCGATCTTGTCCATCACGGTGGCCAGCAACTCGCCGACCTCGGCGTCCTGAGCCGAAATGGTGGCTACCTGGCGGATCTCCTCGCGGCCCTTGAGGGTGATCGCCTGCTGCTTGATGCGAGCCACCAGGGCCTGGCCGCCCTTGTCCAGACCGCGCTTGAGCAGCATGGGGTTGGCGCCAGCGGCAACCAGCTTGAGACCCTCGTTGATAATCGCCTGGGCCAGGACCGTGGCGGTGGTGGGGCCGTCACCGGCGACATCGTTGGTCTTAATCGCCGCCTGTTTCAGGAGTTGCACACCCAGGTTCTCGAAGGGGTCCTTGAGTTCGATCTCCTTGGCGACAGTGACGCCATCGTGGGTGACATTGGGCGCGCCCCACTTCTTATCGAGCGCAACGTTGCGGCCACGGGGCCCAAGGGTGGTCTTCACCGCCATTGCCAGCGTATCGATGCCGTGCTTGAGCGCCGCGCGGGCCTGCTGATCAAAGACCAGTTGCTTCGCCATAGCTCATGCTCCCTCGATAGTGCTGAAATCAGGCTGTTGCGGAAGAATCAGACACTCCATTGTGGTTCATCAGGCAAATCCTGCTCCAGAGGGTGCGGCACAGGGTCGCGCAGGTGCATACATCTCTTTAGATAGTGAAGCTGTGTTAGTCGGCTGTAAACGGAACATTAGCGTTTTGTTAGAGCATCGGGGGAGGAGAGGGCGGTTCAGGTTGCCCGTCCCTGTCCACGGTCCCTTGTCCAGCACCGGGGATTGGCGGCGATATAAGCGCGGATGGCCCGCAACGCCCGGTCATCATGGATGATGACATCATAGAAGCGTTCCTGCCAGGCGAAATCATGGTACCCGGCGGCGCGGATGCGTCTGGTGGCCATTGATTTGAATTGGCCGATGATCGTCCCAAGCGACGCCCCGGCCCCGCGGGGCGATGGCGGCGCGCCGGGCAACGCCCGCACCCCATCGGCGCCGGATGCGGCCCCGCGGGGCGCGTCCGCCGCGCCCCGGGGTGATAACGAACGCGTGGGGGATGGGGTAGAGACGGCCCGGCGGGCCGTCTCTACGGCGACCCCATCGTCGGATGCGGTGCGATGGGACGCCGGATCGCCCCCATCGGCGGCGGATGCGGCCCCATCGGGCGATGGCGGTGCGCCGGGCGCCGCCCGCACCCCATCGGCGGCGGATGCGGCCCCGCGGGGCGCGTATGGCACGTCGGGCGGATCGGTATCGGTCAACGGCGGGGCGTTGATGCCAATAATCGCATGCATATGGTCAGGCATAATCACCCATGCATCCAGGCGCACATACGGCCGCACCACGGCGGTGCGTTGCCATTCCAGGGCCACCAGTGCCCCGACCGGCGAGAGATGCATCACCCCATCATAAACCGATCCAAAAAACGGTTGTCGCCGATGTGTGCAAATGGTTACGAAATACCAGCCGGTGGAATAGTCCCATCCCGGTTTGCGGGCCGACTCGATGCGGTAGCGGTTGCGAAAGAGCGTCATGAGCTAGTGTCCCTGTGGTGGTCGCCTGAATGATATACCGCCGCCACCGGCAAGGGGAAACGCCGGCCCGCGCCGCGCGGCGCCCCCGCCACCGCCGCGCCAGCGCCGGGCCCTTCCCCCGCCCCGCTTCGGGCGGATCCCTCCACAATGTCTGATCTGAAAGGTTTTTGAATGCCGAGTTAGTCTTTGAGTATGCGAAATTGCCACTACAACTTCGTTTGTTTATTGAGATAAAAACCCGTTGATCGTCCCGCAGATCCCTCATCGCCAGGGCGCGCGGGGAGACCGAGTCTTACCATTTCGGATTGTGGATTTTGGATTGGCGCGCACGGCGCCGGGTGCGCCCCGGCGATGAGGCCCATGCGCATATGCAACAGGAATTGGCATAAACAATCCCCAATCCAAAATCTAAAATCGCAAAAAGGGGCACGGCCATGACCGTCTCATTCGCCCAACCCGCCACCCTCGCATGCCCGGCATGCAGCGCCTCCTTTGACGCAGACATCTGGCTCATCGTCGCCACCAACGAACGCCCCGACCTCATCGAGCGCATCCGCGCTGGCGCGCTGCACACGGTAACGTGCCCGCGCTGCGGCCACGCTGGCAACCTCGACGCCCCGCTGCTGCTCTTCCGCCCCGACGCCGACCCGCCCATCCTTTTCTCGCCTGCCCAGGGGACCACCAGCGAGCAGGACCAGCAACAGGCCGCCGTCCTCGTCGGGCTGCTGCGCGAGCGGCTGGGCAGCGCCTGGCGCGAGGCGTGGCTGGCGCAGGGCCTGCGGGGAGTGCAGCGTGAGATGCTGCCCGTCGCCCTCGCTGAAGACCTCGCTACAGCCTCGCACGGGGCCCGGAATCAGCAGGTCCAACGGGGGCACGATGAGCACGCAGGACGGCAGCGGTGGAAGTGGCTGGAACAGATGCAACGCGCGCTCGATAAGCTGCGCAAACATGACCCCGAGACCCCTGGCCGGCCCCTAGCCGGGCCAGGGCAGGCGATTGAGACGAGCGGCGGGGGAGGCTCAGGCCCACCTGTACCCGCTATCTTCACCTCCTGGCTTGCGACTGCGCTGCAAGCGGAGCAGCAGTTTCTGCAAACCAACGATCTCACTGCACTGACTATGGCAGTAGAAACCTGGAACCAGATCCTGGATCATCCGGGGTTTCGCACTGCGCCGCCCAATTTCCGGCTTGCAGTGTTGAATAATGCTGGAGTCGTCTTTCTGCGGCGTTACTTGGGGGCGTGGGCACATTGAGGACCTCAATCGGGCGCTAGATCTCTGGTCAGAGGCCGTCGCTGCCACGCCGCCCGACTCGCCCGACCGGCCGGGGCGCCTCACCAACCTGGGGACCGGGCTGCGCGCCCGGTATGCGCGCACCGGGCGCCTCGACGACCTCGAGCAGGCCCTCGCCGTCTTGCAGCAGGCCGTCGCTGCCACGCCGCCCGACTCGCCCGACCGGCCGGGGCGCCTCACCAACCTGGGGACCGGGCTGCGCGACCGGTATGCGCGCACCGGGCGCCTCGACGACCTCGAGCAGGCCCTCGCCGTCTATCAGCAGGCCGTCGCTGCCACGCCGCCCGACTCGCCCGACCGGCCGATGTACCTCACCAACCTGGGGACCGGGCTGCGCGACCGGTATGCGCGCACCGGGCGCCTCGACGACCTCGAGCAGGCCCAGGTGCACTATGCGACTGCCTGTGAGCGAGGCCAATTGTTAGCGCCAGAAGTTGCACTTGCCGCCGCTCAGGCCTGGGGGCGCTGGGCCAGCGAGCGAGCCGCGTGGGAAGAAGCTGTTCGTGCGTTCGAGTTTGGCCTTGCGACGGTCGAGCAGTTGCACCAGACGCAGTTACGGCGCAGCGACCAGGAGGCATGGCTAAGCTCCGCACGAGGCCTGCACACGCGCGCCGCCTATGCCCTTGTGCGGATGGCTGAATCCGCTCTGTTCCGGCGCGCGGTAGAAGTAGCCGAGATCGGCCGCGCCCGCGGTCTCGGCGAGACGCTCGCGCGCGACCGCGGCGACCTCGTGCTGATCGAGCGCGATCATCCAGCCATCTACGAACGCTACCGCGCAGCGGCTGAGACGGTGCGATCCCTCGAACGCGCCGACCGGGCCGCCGAGCGGCAGGCCCAACCGGAGGCGGTGCCGTTCACCGAACTGGCCGCGCGCATCCGCGCCGCTCGCGACGAGCTTGATGCAGCGATCCAGGAAATCCGTAAGCTGCCCGGCTACGAGCGCTTCCTTGATGCGCCGCGCTACGCAGAGATCGCGGCAACAGCACAATCCGGCGCGCCGCTGGTCTACCTGATCACCACCCCGCAGGGCAGCCTGGCCCTGATCGTCCCCCACGCCGCCGCCGAGCCGGAGGCGCTGCTGCTCGATGGCTTCACCGCAGCCGATCTTGATACTCTGCTGATCGAGCGCGCCAACGATGAAGTGGTTGGCGGGTACCTGCCGGGCCAGTTCCTTGGCGGCACCGCGCTGACTGCGGCGCTGGAACGCGGTTTGCCGCGCCTCGGCGCGGCGCTGATCGCGCCGCTGGCGGCGCGCCTGCGGGACTTGGCCGCAACCGGCGTGACCCTGATCCCCACCGGGTTGTTGAGTCTCCTGCCGCTGCACGCCGCGACCTATGCGGTTGACGGCCAGCCGCGCTGTCTGCTCGACGAGTTCGATGTGGCCTATGCGCCCTCGGCGCGCGCGCTGGCGATGGCGCAGCGCGAGGTGCGCCGGCGGGCCGCGGGTCCGCTGCGCCTCGCGGGGGTGGGCAATCCAACCGGCGATCTGCGATACGCTGGTCCCGAGTTGGCCAGTATCCGTGACTTGTTGCCGGCAGGGGCGAGCCGCGCGTTCTTCAATGCGACGGCCACCCGCGACGCGATCTGGCAAGCCTTGCCGGAAAGTACGATCGCCCATTTCTCCTGCCACGGCAGCTTTGCCGCTGACCCGCTCGACTCGGCGCTGCACCTTGCCAACGGGAGCCGCCTCACCCTGCGCGAACTGGTGGTGGGCGACACCGCCGCGCTGGCCAGTGTCCGGCTGGCGGTCCTCTCCGCCTGCCAGACGGCGATCACCGACTTCCAGCGCCTGCCAGATGAGAGCATCGGCCTGCCCGGCGGCTTCCTGCAGGCCGGCGTGCCCGCGGTGGTCGGCTCGCTCTGGAGCGTCAACGACCTGAGCACGGCGCTGCTGATGCACCGCTTCTATGAACTGCACCTCAAAGGCGACTCCGACGCCGGGCTGAAACCGCAGCCGCCAGCGCGGGCGCTGCGGCTGGCGCAGGTGTGGCTGCGGGATCTGACCTATAAAGCGATGTTTGACTATTTCGAGCGGCATCGCCAATGGAAAGCGGCCCGGAGGTTGCAGACTGAATCGGCGGCAACTGCAACGACGCGCATGCCACTCGATCTCGTTGCCGCGGGACGAGCTAAGGCGGAAGACGGTATGCTCGATGATCCGTCGCGCCGCCCGTATGTCGATCCGGTGTACTGGGCGGCGTTTACCTTCAACGGGGCGCTGGAAGGAGCATGAAGATGACCGGTGAGGCGACCATCGCCGCGCTGCTGGCAATCTGGGATGCTGAGCTATCTGGCGAACACCATGCGGAACTGCGACCGGCGCTCCGCCAACTGGTCGATCAGTTTCAGCAGAGCGCCGATGACGAGACCCGCGCGGACATCGAGATGCGCATTACCGATCTGCTCCGTGAGGCCGATCTTGATCTCTACCGGAAACTGATCGCGATGCGCAAAGCGATCCGTGCTGGCACGGCGCAGAACCGGTTCGGCACGCGGGGGATGCCGTCTGGTGAGGAACTCGCCACAGTCTGGCAGGAGATTCGCGCGCACGAAGGCACGACGCGCGGCGAACCCATTTCGACCGGCGACACCGGCGGCACGGCGCTCACCCTCGGCGGGGGCGCCGAGGCGACCGACGTTGCCCGCGAGCCGCGTTACACCCGCTACACCGACATCAGTTGCCCGCAACGGGCGCAGCTCAACGAGCGCATCGCTGTCACCGTCAGGCTGACCCTTGAACCCTCGCCGCACACGCTGGTCGCGCAGCCGCTCGACCTCGGCCCCGAGCCGGTGCAGGTGCGCCTGACCGCGCCGCGTATGGCGCTGCTGGGTCCGGGCGAGCAGAGCATTCCCATTCTGCCCGATGCCGACAGCCCGCCGGTGGTCTTCTACCTCCTGCCGCAAGCGCTGGGGCCCGCCGAGGTCACGCTGGAGTTTCGCCAGCAGGGGCAGTTCGTCGCCCCGCCGGTCACCTTCCGCGTCGAGGTGGTGGCCCACGAGGTGGCCTACGCCGCCGCGCCCTACCCGCCCACCGCGGTTGACCCGGCCATGGCCCGGGCCGTCAAGGCGCCCGATCTGACCCTGCGGGTGTATTACGACCCCGGGGCGTCGCGGCTGCTCTTCGCCCTCTGGCGGGAGGGAGTGGTGATCCACGAGGAGCCTGCGGAGGCCTTCGCTGGCGCCGGGCCGGCGGCCTACATCGAGGGCCTCTACCGCGATCTGGCCCTGCTGCGCCAGGGCCGCGACAGCGTCAGGGTCGGCGGGCGGGGCGGGCGAATGTTGAGCGGGGAGGATATTGCGCGCACCCTCCAGCGGATCGGCAACCGTCTCTGGGAGAAACTGATCCCGCCCGGCCTGCGGCTGGTCTACGCCCGCGAGCGCGGCGCCTGGAGCGATGCGGACGAACGGCTCAGTATGCTGCTGATCTCCGACGAGCCCAGCATCCCCTGGGAACTGGTGCGTCCCTTCGACGAGGAAGGTGCATGGGAAGAGTCGTTCTGGTGCGAGACCTTCCACTTCGCCCGCTGGCTGCCCCGCCACCCGGACCTGAATCGCCAGTTCGCCCCGGCGCCCCGTCTCACGACGGCGCAGGTGGCCGTCCTGGCCCCGGAGTGTTATCCTGAGTTGAGCGCGATCGCGGCCGAGCGGCAGTTGCTGCGCGATCTGGCGGCCCGCCATGGTCTGTGCGACCGCAGCCCGGCCCGGGCCACCGCCGCCGCGGTAGCCGATCTGCTCGAGGCGGGCGGCTACGACTGGATGCACGCCGTCTCCCACGGCGACTTTTTGCCCGAGAATGCCAGCAACTGTAGCGTGCTCTGGCTGGAGGACCGGCTCAGTCTGTCGAGCGAGGTGATTACCGGGGCGGCAATCATGCGCCACCTGATGCAGCAGCGGCCCGCCTTCGTCTTCAACGCCTGCCACCTGGCGCGCGAGGGCCCGGCGCTGAGCGGGCTGGACGGCTGGGCCACGCAGCTCGTGGGGCGCGGCGCGGGTCTCTTTCTGGCGCCCACCTGGACGGTGACCGATGAACTGGCCGCCGGGTTCGCGCGGACGTTTTACGAGCACTTCTTCGACCGCGGGCAGAGCGCGGCGGCGGCGGTGTGGGCCGCGCGGCAGGCCATCAAGCGGCCCGGCGACCCCACCTGGCTGGCCTACAGCCTCTACGCCCACCCCAACGTCTGCGTTACCGTCACCGCGGCAGGGGCGTGAGGGGTTTGGAGAAACCGGGTTTCCCCGCGCCCCTGGTGAAGGCGCTACACGAGAGAGGCTACCACGATGACAAGCGTTATCTTCGTCCACGGGACGGGGGTGCGGGCCGGCTATGACGAGGATCTGGCCTTGATCAGCGCGCAGCTCCAGAAACGGCGCGCCGGGATCAGTGTTCTTCCCTGCCACTGGGCCGACGCGGCGCTGAACCTGCGGGCCGAGCTGGGGCGTGGCGGCGTCTCGGTGCCGCGGGGGCGCTTCGCGCGCGGCGAGGAGGAGGATACCGACGCGGGGGTGGCACTCTGGGGCAGCCTCTATGTTGACCCGCTCTACGAACTGCGGCTCCTGGCCGTGCTGCCTCCCGCGGACGAGGCGGTGGAAGCGGGCAGTTACCAGGCTGAACTGAGCGACCTGGCCGGCCGGGTCGCCACCTTCACGGCGAGCGCCGCGCTGAGCCAGTCGCTCGAGCAGGCCGGTCTGGCGGCGGTCTTTGACGCGGCGCGGGGCGCAGTGGCCGGGGCCGCCGCGCTGGAGCGGATCAGCAGCGACGGGCGCCACGAACCCGACCTGGTGCGCGGCGCGGTCACGCGGGCGGTGATTGCCGCGGCCATCCAGCAGGCGCAGATGGCCGGCCAGGCCCCCCGCGCCGCCGTGGATGCCGACCTTCGCGATGGCCTGGTGACGCGCTTCAGCCTGGAGCTGACGGGGGTCGGCGCCGACCGCGGCGCGGTGGAGTTGATCAAGAGCGGGGCGCTGGCGCTGCTCGGTCACGGCGCCACCTGGTACCTGCGCCGGGACGCCGCGATCGCCACGCACTTCGCCTTCCCCTTCTCCGGAGATATTCTGCGCTACTGGCGCGAGGGCGCGCGCATCCGCGGCTTTGTCCGCGACAGGATCATCGCCGCGCCGCCGCCGGTCTACCTCCTTGGCCACAGCCTCGGCGGCATCATCTGCTTCGACCTGCTCTGTCTGGAGAATCTGAGCGAGCGGGTGGCCGGTCTGATCACTATCGGCTCGCAGGCGCCGTTGCTCTACGAACTCGACGTTCTGGCGGGGTTGCCGTTTGGCGCGCCGTTGCCGGGGCACTTCCCGCGCCGCTGGCTCAACCTCTTTGATCAGCGCGATTTGTTGAGCTTCGTCGGGGCCGGCCTGTTTCCGGGGCAGGTCGAGGACGTCGAGGTGGACAATCGCCAGCCCTTTCCGAACGCCCACATCTCCTACTGGTCCAACGCCCGGCTCTGGGACGCCGTGAGCGAGTGGATCGGCGCGGGTTGACAGGGTAGGCGGGCGGCTCCAGCGACGACCCGGGGATCAGGGCGCCACGACCCGCATCACGCCCGAGGCTGGATTGATGATCACCTTCACGCGCCTGCCCGTCGCGCGGTCGGGCGATGGGGCGTCCTGCGGGGCGGCGATGGCGCCGCGGGGCGGCGAGGGCGGCGCGGGGGTGGTGGCGCCACGGGGGCGAGGGGGGCGCGCCGGGGGGCGGCGATGGCGGCGCGGGGGCGGTGGCGCCGATGCCCCGGGG
>JAOACN010000282.1 GCA_026417815.1 Chloroflexaceae bacterium
GAAAGGCTTGGTGATGTAATCGTCGGCGCCAAGCTCCAGCCCCACCACCTTGTCGGTCTCCTCGATCCTGGCCGTTAGCAGGATGACCGCGCCGGTCTGCTCGCGGCGGTAGGCCTGGAGAAAACCGAGGCCATCAAGGCCCGGCATCATGATGTCGAGCAGCACGAGGTCGGGGCGGGCGCGCCGGGCGATCAGCAGCCCCTCATTGCCGTCGCTGGCCGTAAGCACCCTGTAGCCCTGCTCGCTCAGATAATCCGCGACCAGCGTCCGCACGCTGGCGTGGTCGTCCACAATCAGAATCGTCTGTTTCATCGCCGGCTCCTCGTGTCCGGGCAGGCGCTTTGCTGCCAGCAGTATAGCGCCGAGATGTTCAGATCGCGAGTAGATGGGGTACGTGTTCACACGTCTCCTGGGAGCGAGGGCATCTTGCCCTCGAACTCCTGACGAGGGCGGGACGCCCTCGCTCCCAGGTCTGCGGGGTTACCCCGACTCTGAACACGTACTAGATGAGGTAACGTTTCTCGACGCCGGTGGTCAGGTACACACGATGCCAAACGGTTCTGCACAGGTTCTAAACATCCTGGTTGTAGGCTGTCCATGTGAGGATCAGCAGCCGGCCCGCACCACCGGGGTCGGTACGATCAGGAGGTTGTATGAACGTCACATCTTCCGCTCCGCGACCGGGCGCGCTCGACAGGCCGGGGCGCGCGCGGCGGCGGCGGCAGCGGCGCTGGCTGATCATTCCGCTCAGCCTTGTCCTGGTCCTCGGCGGCTATGGCGCGTGGGTGCTCACCCGCGCCCAGACGAGCGCCACGGTCACGACGACGACCGCCACGGTGAGCCGCGGCGCAATCAGCGTGACGGTCTCTGGCAGCGGCACGGTGGCTGCCGCCGCCAGCCGTGATCTGGCCTTTGCCGTTTCCGGCGTCGTCAGCGAGGTGCTGGTGAGCATCGGCGACACGGTTACGGCCGGGCAGCCGCTGGCGCGCCTCGACGATACGGCGCTCCGGCTCGCGCTGCAACAGGCCCGGGCCAACCTCACGTCGGCCCAGGCCCAGCTTGCCGCCGCTAATGGGGAGGGCGCCACCCCCGAAGAGATCGCCGCGGCCCGGGCCCGGCTCCGCTCGGCCCAGGCGCAGTACGCCCAGACCGTCAACGGGTCCGCCACCGCCGCCGACCTGGCTGCGGCCCGGGCGCAACTCGCCTCGGCCCAGGCCCAGCTCGACGCGCTGCTGGCCGGCCCCACCGCGGCTGAACTGGCCAGCGCCCAGGCCGCCGTCGAACAGGCCGAACTCGCCCTGCAGTCCCAGCGCGCTACCCTCTCGACCGCCAAGACCAGGGCCGAGAGCCAGGTGAGCATCGCCGCCAACGCCCTGCGGGAGGCCCAGGACAGCTACTCAACGCTGTACTGGCAGAACCGCCAGGCGGAAAAGGCGCCGGGGGGACTGTCGCAGAGCGCCAAGGATCAGGAGGCCGCCGCCCAGCGGGCGGTGGCCGACGCGGAAGAGGCCCTCAAGCAGGCCCGCCTGGCCTACGAGCAGGCCCGGCAGGACGAAGTGATCGGCATCCAGCAGGCCGAGGCCAGCCTCGCCAGCGCCCGGCGCACCCTCCAGAGCCTCCAGGCCGGCCCGACCGAGGCCGAGATCGCCGCGGCGCGCGCCGCCGTGGCTTCGGCCCAGGCGAACCTTGCCAACCTCCAGCAGCCGGCAACCGAGGCGGCAAAGGCGATCGCCCAGGCCAGTGTGGACGAGGCGCGCATCGCTCTGGAGCAGCTTACCAGCCCCGCCGGGGCCAGCGCGATCGCTGGCGCCGAGGCGAGCGTGGCCCAGGCCCGGATGGCTGTGACCGAAGCCGAGCAGAACCTGGAGGATGCGACGCTCGTGGCCCCCTTTGACGGGGTGGTCGCGGCCGTCAATCTCGCCGCAGGCGCCAGTGCCGCCAGCGGCACGATCACCGTGATCGATCCATCAAAGCTGTACGTCGAATTGAACCTGAGCGAGAGCGACGTGGCGGGTGTCCAGGTCGGCCAGGAGGTGGCCCTGAGCTTCGACGCTCTGCCCGACGCGCGGATCACCGGCACAGTGACGGCGATTGCGCCGGCGGCGACGGTGATCTCGAACGTTGCCGCCTACCCCGTGCGCGTGAGCTTTGAACCGGGGGATTACCCGATCAAGGTCGGTATGAGCGTGAGTGGCGCCATCACCACGCAGCGACACGCCGATGCCATCATCGTTCCCAGCCGGGCGATCGAGACCCGGGGGGACGTCAGCGTGGTGCGCGTGCAGCGGGCGGCCGGCCAGCCCCCGGTGCTCGTGCGGGTGACCACCGGCCTGAGTAGCGATGGGCAGACCGAGGTGCTGAGTTGTGTGGATACCGGCAACCAGTGCCTCCAGCCCGGCGACACCCTGATTGTCATCACGACCGGCGCCACTGCCAGCAGCGGCGCCAATCGCAGCCAGAACGGCTTTAGCGGCTTCGGGGGTCCTGCCGGCGGCCCGCCCCCCGGGATGGGGAGGTGAGGCATGGTTCAGATCGGGGCGTTTCAGCTTGACAGTTGCTCCCTACGTTCACGTAACCGGTTTGTGGAGGTGTGGAGGTGTGGAGGTGTGGAGGTGTGGAGGTGTGGAGGTGTGGAGGTG
>JAOACN010000742.1 GCA_026417815.1 Chloroflexaceae bacterium
ACGGCGACTACGACGACGAGCCCCTCCTGGTCGGCGCCGACCTTCCCCCGGGGGTCACGGTGGCGGCGGCCGCCGACCACGCCCTGACCAATCCCTGGCTCGCCTTCGACGCCTTGGGGGCGGTGACCCCCTTGGGCGAGCGGCTCAGCCTGCGGGTTCAGGTCGAGGGTTGTCGACCCCCCGTGGCCTGGGCGGTGGTCGCCGCCGGGGTGGAGGCAATCGGGCGGGAGGCGGTGCCGTGCGCCGGCTGAGGAGCGGGCAGCGGGGTGTCGCCATGCTCGAGACCCTGGTGGCGGTGCTGGTCTTCTCGGTGGGGGTGCTGGGCTATCTGGTGGCCCGCGACCTGTTCGGCGCCGAGCCGGAGGCGCTGCGGGCCGCCGTGGGCCGCACGGTGGAGATCAACGGCCAGCCGCTGACGATTATCGGCGTGATTGACGAGAATGGCGGCCCCTTCTCCACCGACGGACGGGGGTTCGCCCCGGTGAGCACGGTGCGGCTGCGCCTGGTGGGTGATCTGGACCTGCCGGGGCGCGGGTTGCGGATGAGCAGTGTGCTACTGGGCATTACCAGCGAGAAGGTGGTGGCTCCGGCCGAGGAGGCGATCGTCTCCACGCTGCGGGCCACCCGCGGCGTTCCCGAGGGGGCGATCAACGACTTCGAGGTCCGCACGCCGACCCAGGCCCTCAACGTGCTGCGGGGCATCAACGGGGCCATCACCGGGTTCATCGCCATCGTGGCCGGCATTAGCCTGGTCGTGGGCGGCATCGGCATTATGAACATTATGCTGGTGGCCGTCACCGAGCGCACCCGCGAGATCGGCGTTCGCAAGGCCCTCGGCGCCTCAGATGGCGACGTGCTCGGCCAGTTCGTGCTCGAGGCCCTGGCCCTCAGCCTGGTCGGCAGCCTGATCGGCATCACTGGCGCCATCGGCATCGTGCTGCTCATCGGCGCGGCGGCGGGCATCGGCGCGCAGATCTCCTGGAGCGCCGTGGCCATCGCCCTGGCCTTCGCCTCGCTGATCGGCATCGGCTTCGGCTTCTACCCTGCCCGCCGCGCGGCGATGCTGCAACCCATCGAGGCCCTGCGGTATGAGTAATGCGATTTTGGATTTGGGATTTTGGATTGCCATATCCAGCAGGCCCAAATCCGAAATCCCAAATCCAAAATCCCAAATCCTATTCCGGTCGCGCCAGCCTGGACTTTGAATTGCCATGCCCAGCAGGCCAGAATCCCAAATCCAAAATCCCAAATCCAAAATCCCATTCACAGTCGCGCCAGCAGCGACGGGTCGAGATTGCCCCCGCAGAGCACCACGCCCACCCGGCGGCACTCCGGTGGCAGCAGCCCGCCCAGCACCGCCGCGAGGCCAACCGCGCCGGTTGGCTCGGCCACGAGTTTGAGACGCAGGAGAATGAAACGGAGCGCCTCAAGCACCGCCTCGTCGCTCACCACCAGAATACGCTCGACGTGCCGCTGCATCATCGGGAAGGTAAGTTCTCCGGGCGAGGTGGTGCGAATACCGTCGGCGATGGTGGTCGGGGGTGGGATGGTCACCCGTTCGCCCCGTTCAAGCGACTGGCGCCCGTCGTCGGCGCCTTCGGTTTCCACCCCGAAGACGCGGATGGCTGGCCGCAGGCCCCTGGCGGCCACCGCGCAGCCGCCGATCAGCCCGCCGCCGCCGACCGGGATCACCAGCGCGTCAAGCTCCCCGGCCTGAGCCAGCAGTTCCAGCGCCACCGTCCCCTGTCCAGCAATAATATGGGGGTGATCGTAGGGTGGAATGACGGTCATGCCCCGTTCTTCGGCAATCGCCCGGGCGAAGGTATCGCGGTCCACCGTGGAACGCTCGAAGATCGCCCCCTCGGCGCCGTAGCCCCGGGTAGCCGCCACTTTCACCGGTGGAGCGTCGTCGGGCATGCAGATCACGGCGGGCATGCCGAGCAACTTTGCCGCCAGGGCCACCCCCTGCGCATGGTTGCCACTGCTGAAGGCCACCACGCCGCGGGCCTGTTGCTCCGCCGGCAGCCGGCTGATAGCATTGTAGGCCCCTCGGAACTTGAATGAGCCGCCCCGCTGGAAGTTCTCGCACTTGAGCCAGACCTCGCGACCGGTCAACTCGTTCAGGGTGCGGCTGGTATGCACGGGGGTGAGATTGGCAATGCCCCGCAGCCGTTCCGCCGCGTCGCGCACATCGTCGAGATTGATTGCCAGCCTGGTCATAGCTTTCCTCCCCGGCGCATACGTGTTCAGCGTTGGGGTAACCCCGCAGACCTGGGCACGAGGGCGGGACGCCCTCGTCAGGATTCGAGGGCATGATGAAGATTAAAAATTATAAACCGGTATTCGCCCGGTAGCCCGGCGGCTGAAGCCGCGGGCTACCGCTGCGAAGCCCGCCTGCGCGGGCTATACCGGACTTAATGCTTGATCTTCATGTTGCCCTCGCTCCCAGGAGAAGTGTGAACACGTACCCCGGCGCTTACGGGCCCAGGGCAACGTCCGCCTCCGGCGGCGTGGTTTGGGGCGGCTACACCGCCCGCCGAACGCCCCTGGTCACCCCCTGTCGCATCCCCTCGCAAAGCGGAAGTGGTCGCGGTTCGGCGTATAATAGAAATCCATACGGCTGCGCCGCGCAACCACGGGACGCAAGAACGGTTCTCTCGGGAGGACGTCGCCCTCCCCGCCCCTCCTGGCGTGCGCGGCTGCGCCGCAGAACAACGGGACGAATGAAAGGTTTTCCCGGGGGGCCCGGCCCTCCCGGCAGGCGCCTCCACAACGACGGGATGTAGCCATGGTTATCGAAAGCACCGTCTCTCGCAAGGAGTTTCTGCGGCACGCCCTGAGCCGGTACTTCCGGCGCCCGGGGTTTTACCTCTATGCCTTCGTTGCCGCCACACTTACGGCGTATGGTTTCTTCGCGCCCGACGCGCCAACGATCCTCTACCTGGCCGCCTGGCTCCCCCTGATCGTCTACGCGGTCGTGGGATGGATCGTCATTACCCGGCGCAGCCGCGATACCAGTTTGCCGATCTACCTGCCAACCCGCTACGAGTTTGATAAGCGCGGCGTGGAAATGAGTTCGCGGCAGGGCCGCAGCACCTTTGCCTGGGACGAGTTCCGCGCCTGGCGCAAGGCCGAGGGGGTGTATGAACTCACCCTCCGCACCGGCCAGTTGCTGATCATCTCGCAACGCGCCCTCTCACCCCGCCAGGCTTCCGCCCTGGAGGAGTTACTCAAGAAGCAGATCACGCCTCGTCCCGAGCCCGGCGTGTTCGATGCGTGAGGATACGGCCATGCGTCCAACCCTTCACTGGTGGCAGACCGGCACGGTCTACCAGATCTATCCCCGGAGCTTCCAGGACCTGTCTCTTATACACATCT
>JAOACN010000744.1 GCA_026417815.1 Chloroflexaceae bacterium
CGATCACGAAGACCATCCCCAGGGTCAGCAGCGCGGAACCGGCGCCGGCGTCGCTGGCCAGTTGGGCGATGCGCGAAAACTGCGTCAGGTCATTCGCCGTCACATTGCCGGCCAGGGCGCTGGCGGCGTAGCCGTAGGCCAGGCTCATCCCGTAGAGCAGAATGCCCGATGACATGGCCCCGAAGAGAAAGTACTTCATCCCCGCCTCGGACGAGCGTGCGTCGTTGCGGAAGTAGCCCGCCAGAATGTACAGCGGGATGCTCGTCAGTTCCACCGCCAGATAGGCCATGATGAACTCGGTGGCCCCGGCCATCAGGCACATGCCCAGGGTCGAGAAGAGGATCAGGGCGTAGAACTCGGCCGGATGGGCGCTCGGACGGTAGTCCAGGCACAGCAGGCTGGCGATGAAAGCCGCGCCGATGAAGGTCAGCCGGGCGATCATGGTCAGGTGGTCGGTGGCGAAGGCGCCGGTGACCGGCTCGCCGCCGGGGCCGCCGCTCTGCAAGTTGCGCAGGATGGTGAGCAGCCAGTCGAGCGCCGCGTTGCCGACCGGCCCCTGCGGGGCGCGGGTGCCGGGCACATAGGCGCTCTGCAACAGGGCGATGACGAACACCAGCCCCAGCCCGATCGCCGTCAGCGAGGCCGAGGAGCGCACCCGTTCCAGTTGCGCCTCGGGCGTGCGGCCCCATTTCTCGAAGATGTCCGAGCCGAGCACCAGCAGCGCCAGCACCAGCAGCAGGATCTCCGGCAGCAGCCGCGGGATGTCGGTGATCTGAAACACCGGTCACTCCTTAGGATAACCTCTTCGCGAAGTTCTGGGAGGGCGCGGCCCTCCCCGCGGAACGCTTGTGCCCTGGTCATCAGGGGGCGGGTGGGGAAACCTGGTTTCCCCACGCCCCTGCCTGCCGGGAGGGCGCGGCCCTCCCCGCGGAACGCTTGTGCCCTGGTCATCAGGGGGCGGGTGGGGAAACCGGGTTTCCCCACGCCCCTGACCGTCGCGGTAGCGCAACCCTTTGCGTTGCGCAGCCCTCCCGGAGCGGCATCGAACACCCAGGCTATCCGGACAGACGCCTATCGCCCCGCCACCACCACCCCGCTGAGCTGGGCCACTACCGGCTGCACCCCGGTGTTGATCAGCTCGGTGAGGATGGCCGGGTAGATGCCCACCACCACCAGGATCACCGCCAGGATGATCGCGCCGGTACGCTCCTGCCAGGTAAGCGCGGGCAGCTTGAAGAACTCGGGGTTCTTCACCTCCCCATCGAAGGTGGCCCAGACCGCGCGGAGAATGTAGGCCCCGGTGACGGGGATGGAGATGGCGGCGATCACCGCAATCAGCGGGTAGCGTTCCCACACTCCCAGGAAGATGGTGAACTCCGCCCAGAAGCCGGCCAGCCCGGGCATGCCCATGGACGATAGGCCGCCGAGGATGAACATCCACGCCGCGAAGGGCATCACCTTCCGCAGGCCGCCGAGTTCGGGCAACTGGCGTGTGTGGGTGCGATCATAGACCATGCGTCCGACCACGGCGAAGAACAGCGCCGTCATGATGCCATGGGCGAACATCTGCAACACCGCGCCGGTCATCGCCAGCTGGGTGGCGGCGGCCAGCCCCATCAGCACCAGGCCCATGTGGCTCACCGACGAGTAGCCGATAATGAACTTGGCGTCGCGCTGGGCCATGGCGATCGTCGCCCCGTACACGACGTTGAAAATCGTCAGCACGGCGATGATCGGCAGCCAGAGGTTCGCCCCCACCGGCATCAGCCACATCGCCGCCCGAATGCAGCCATAGGCCCCTAGCTTCATCAGCACGCCGGCGTGGAGCATGCTCACCGCCGTGGGCGCTGCCACGTGTCCGGTGGGGCTCCACGTGTGGAAGGGGAACATGCCCGCCAGCACGCCGAAGCCCACGAACATCGGCAGGAAGAAGATGCGCTGCAGGTCGCCCGCCAGGGTCACGCTGCGCGACAGCACCAGCATATCGAAGGTCCGCAGCCCCGAGCCGAAGTACAGCCCCAGCATGCCGATGATCGCCAGCGCGCTCCCGGCCATGAGGAACAGGGTGAGCTTCATCGCCCCGTACTCTTTGCGCGTGCTGCCCCAGACGCCGATCAGCAAATACATCGGCAGCACCGCCAGTTCGTAGAAGACGAAGAAGAGGAACAGATCGAGGGCGACGAATACCCCGTACACCCCGGTGGTCAGCAACAGCAGCAGCACCCAGTACTCTTTGACCCGCTCCTCGATGTTCCAGCTCATCAGCGCGCCGGTGAAGATCACCACGCCGTTGAGCACCAGCATCGGCAGGCTGATCCCGTCCACCCCCAGCAGGTAGGAGATGCCGAGCTGGGGCATCCACTCCAGCCGCTCGATGAACTGGAAGCCGCCCCGGATGGGGTCGTAGGCCAGCCAGACCAGCAGCGAGAGCACCAGGGAGATCAGGGCGAAGATCGCCCCCGTCCAGCGCATGGCCTCGGCCTGGCGATTGGGGATGAGCGCGATGATCGCGGCAGGCGCGACCGTGCTGAGCCAGATCAGGCTCAACCAGGGGATGGTGGTCGGAAGCGTGAACAGGCCCATAACTGCTTTCGAGGGAGCGCCCGCTCCCGCTATGGGCGCGGTGCGCCCGCAAATACGGTCAACTCAGCGCCCGCTGAAACACGGCGACGAGCTGGGTGGCGGTGGTGTTCGCCAGGTTCATCAGCGGCCCGGGATAGACGCCGATCAGCAGCAGCAGCGCCAGCAGCGGCAGCATCGTCCAGAACTCGGCGGGCCGCAGGTCGGCCATGGCCTTCCACCGTTCGTTCAGCGGCCCCAGGAAGAGGCGCTGGAACATCAACAGCAGCGCCAGGGCGGTGACGATCAGCCCGATGGTCGCCAGGGCAGTGAAGAGCGGCAGAGTCGCCCAGGCCCCGCGGAAGATGAAGAACTCACCCACAAAGCCGGCCAGCCCCCGTAGGTACAGATTGGTGACCATGGCCGTGCCCATCACCCCGGCGAAGGTAGGGGCGATCACCCGCAGCCCGCCGAAGTCGTTGAGGCTCCAGGTGTCCGTCCGGGCATGCAGGGCGCCAGCGAGGTAGAACAGGGCTGCCGTGGAGAGGCCGTGGGCCACCAGTTGAACCATCACGCCGTTGAGGGCGATGGCCCGGCTGTCCTGGGCGGCCCCGCCGGGCAGCGCGGCGGCGGCGGCGATGCCGAGCATCACGTAGCCCATATGGTTGATCGAGGTGTAGGCGATCAGCCGCTTGATGTCGCCGCCCACGTTGGCCAGGGCGCCGAACGCGCCGGCAACGATCCCCACCAGGGCCAGGGCGCCCATCACCGGTGCGAAGTACTGGCTGGCGTCGGGCACGAAGGGCAGCATGATCCGCAGCATGCCATAGGCCCCCATCTTGCTCATCACCGCGCTGAGGAGGATGCTGCCGGCCACCGGGGCCTCGGCGTAGGCGTCGGGCAGCCAGGTGTGGAAGGGCCACACCGCCAGTTTGATGGCGAAGGCGATGAAGATCGCCCAGAAGGCGATGCTGGTGTAGAGCAGCGGGTAGCGTCCCAGCACGTTCGCCACGCCGAGTCGCTCCATGTAGGCGAAGAGGATGTCGCGGAACGTGCCCGTCACCCCCTCCACGGGCAGACCCAGGCCCAGCCGCCCCAGGGCGATCAGGTCGAAGGTGGGGAAGCCCGCCTGCCGCACCGACAGGTAGATGACCTGGAAGAGCAGCAGCATGCCGATCGAGCCGGCCATGGTGTAAACAAAAAACTTGAAGGCGGCGTAGCGCCGGTTCTCGCGCCCCCAGAGCTGAATGAGGAAGTAGGCCGGAACCAGGCTGAACTCCCAGAAGATGAAGAAGAAGAAGAAGTCCAGGGCCACGAAGAAGCCCAGCATCGCCGCCTGGAGCAGCAGCAGCAGGGCGTAGTGGGCCTTCACCCGGTCGGTGAGCCGCCACGAGGCCAGCATGGCCACCGGGGCGATTGCCGTCGTCAGCAGCACCAGGGGCAGGCTCAGTCCGTCCACCCCCAGGAAGTAGTCCACCCGGACGGCCTGGATCCAGGGGATCTTCTCCACCAGTTGCACCGCACCCTGGCCCCCGGCGCTGGCCGTAGGGTCAAAGCGCGACCAGACCACCAGGGCGATGGCCAGGGGCACGCCCGTCCACGCCGTCGCCCCCAGGCGCGCGACCCGGTCGTCCAGACGCAGGGCGGCGGCCAGCCCCACCAGCAGGATGCCCGCCAGCGGCGAGAGCACCAGCAGCGTCAGCCACGGCACGCCATCGGGTGAAGGGATCAGGTATGCGGGCAGATCCATAGATGCGTTCCTGAGATGAAAATAGGCGGTAGAGCCGCAGCAGGGCCGCAGCGCGCTGCGGCCGTACGGCCGCAGCGCACTGCGGCCGTACCGTACGCCCGCAGCGCTGCGGCCGTACGGGGGCCGGTTTTCATCGGGCGTTGTGCGCCATGCGTATGACCGTCTGATGTGAAGATGGGGAAACCGGGTTTCCCCGCGCCCCTGCCTGCAGGATTAGAG
>JAOACN010000014.1 GCA_026417815.1 Chloroflexaceae bacterium
CTGCGGCCTACCCGCCTATGTTCACCTCAGGACTTGCCGGATGCACCGGTTAGTGGCACGTTGCATAATCATATTCAACAGGTTGCGAAGGGGGTCACTATGGGGCGACCGCTGACCTCACCGGTTGCAGCGCCGGAGCGACGGTTTTCGCTGCTCGGGTTGCTGGCCCGAGGCTACGATTGGATTGCAGCGCCCCACCGGCGTCACGCCGCTGAACAGGCGATGGTGCAGATCGCCGCCTGGGGTCTGATGCTGCATCTGGGCCTGATCGCCATGGCATGGCTCGTCGGCGGACCACTCGAGGACCTGGTGGGGCGCAACTGGCTGGCGGCGCTGTACACACCGTTTGCCGCCATTCTGATCTTTGAAGTGCTCTTGCTTGTCCTGGCCATCCCCGAGTCGACGACTCGAGCCATGGCTTTACAGTTTCAGATCATTTCGCTGATCGTTATTCGAAATGGTTTCAAGGATCTCGCCGGTCTGGAACACCTCGGCCGCTTGCTGGAAGATCCCGAAGCACAGATTCGTCTCGGACTAGACATCGTCGGTGGAGTGGTACTGTTTGGCCTGGTGTCGGTATTTTACTGGGTGGCAGGATGGCCGTCGGCGCACCAGCAGGCCCTGCGCACGCCCAGTCCGGTGCTGGCGCGCTTCATCGAACGGAAGAAGGCGATTGCGTTCGTCTTGAGCCTGGTATTTGCGGCGCTGCTGGGCGGCACGCTGATCCAGTGGGTGCGTGACGCCTGGGCCGTGCTGTCGGGGGTGGCCATGACCCAGCCATCCCTCTCGCCGACCACGCCGTTCTTTCAGACCTTGTTTGCCATCATGATCGTTGCCGACATCCTCATCCTGGTCCTGTCGCTGCAACTGTCGGACGCCTACCAGCAAGTGTTTCGAGGGGCAAGTTTTGTGCTGGCGACCATTCTGCTACGGGTGGCGCTGTCGGCCGAGCGCCCCCTTCAGGTGGGGATCGCGATCGTGGCCGTTTCGTTCAGCATTGCCATCCTGGCGATTTACAAGAAGTGGGCGCGCGATCCATGGGAGCTACCACCCGAGGCGGATGAGGAAGCGCCGGTCCACGGGTGAAGCTGCAAACAAGCAGAGGATGGTGTCCGATGCACCCTGTTGCCCGCCTTGCGCTCCTGTTCTGCGCGCTGCTGCCGCTCCTCGCAGGATGCGGCGACCGTCCCGTCGCATTGACGGCCATTCCCGCCTTTCCCGAGGCCGTCGAATTCGCGCCTGGCGCGAGTGTGACCGCCGATAGTCTCGCCGGGGCGTTACAGGGAGCGGTCAGCGCCGATCTGACCAGCGACATCCGCCGCTACCGCCTGCCCGCCAACACCCCGTGGGGCGAGGTGGAGCGTTTCTACCGCGAGGGGTTGGAGCGCGCAGGCTGGAAGGCTGCGCCGGAGTTGCGCACGGAAAGCAGCAGTTTCAGCAGCGCAGGCTGGCTGCGCGGCGCCCAGGCCCGGGAGCAGGTGCTGCTGATCGGCTACGCGCCCAACCTGGCCGATGGAGCGCCACTCCTGATTGTTGCGCTGTTTAGTAAGAAATCTTAATCGAGGTACAATCGGGCCACGCACTGGGGGGTCCGGGAGGGCGACGCCTTCCCGGCAAACATCTGTTTCATGCTGTCGTTGTGCGGCGAACCTGCCCGGGGCCCGAGGTGACAGTGGCCGGTTGGAGAGGGTGTGGGCAACGCCGAGTTTCCCCACCCGCGCTACAAATACCACGGCACCATCTGGCGCCAGACAGCCGCACAGTGGGCCTCGCCGGGCCAGACGTGCAGAGCGTGCCAGATGCCCTTCTCCCACAGAATGGCGCTAAGCGACTGATTGTTGGGCAGGAACACGTCTTCCTCACCCACGGCCAGAATGATCTCCAGCCTGCGCAGGGCCTCAAGCAACTCCGGGTCATTCAGTTGGGGCAGGAAGTGACAGGGGTTGTAAAAGTAGACCGTCTCATCATAGTGCCCGTCGAACAGATCACGGAACGACCCCATTGGCGCGGTCAAATCGTAGCGTCCGCTCAAGGCGACCACCTTGCGGAAGCGCCGGGGGTGGCGAAAGGCCAGGGCAACCGCGTGATACGCCCCCAGACTGCACCCGTGGGTGATCAGATGAGGATTGGGATTGAGTTGCTGTGAAAATGGCGCTACTTCTTCGAGAATATACGCCTCGTACTGCTGATGGCGCGCGAGCCGCTCCCAGGGAGGGCGATGGCGGGCATAGAGACTCTCATAGTCCACACTGTCAACGCAGAACAGTTGAATGTTGCCCGCCTCAATGGTTTGACGCAACGCATCAACGAGGCCCCAGTTTTCATAGTCGTAAAATCGTCCCCCACGGGTAGGAAACACCAGCACCCGCGCTCCAGCGTGCCCGAACACCAGCAGTTCCATTGTTCGCTGCAAGCGTGGACTGCGCCACGCGTAATACTCCCGGCGCATCGGCGGTCCCTGACGTTTGTGTAACGCCGTAAGACTCCATCTGGGTTTCAGTGCTACAACAAGACTTCGTCCCGGCGGGGGGGCCGCAGGCCCCCTCCGAAACTCCCCAGGAATTGGTATAAGAGCCTATCCGGATAACCTGGTTATCCCACATCCCTTTTCTGGGAGGGCGTAGCCCTCCCAGCCCCTCCCCTCAGGGGGCGTGGAGAAACCCGGTTCCCCCACCTTCCTGCAGGAGTTATTCGGATAGGTCTAAGCCGGACGGGCGCCGTCATTTGAACCATCGCTCTGTTCACCCAACACGGTAGAGCGGAAGTGTTATCTCCGTATTAAATCCTGGCATGTTTTCAGCGATAAACAGGTTAACGCTTCTTCGCGAAATCCTCGGACTAGCGCAACCCGGTTTCCCTGCCGCGCAACGCCGAGGGTTGCGCCACAGCCTTCCCCATGCCCCTCCAGGCTCACGTGTTCACCTCAAACATCAAAGAGCGGAAACCGAAAGGTGCGCAGGATTGCGGCCCAGAGGCGATAGCCCTCGTCGCTCAGATGCAAGCCGTCGTCGGCGAAGAGCGCCCGGACAGGCTCACCGTTGCGCTGGAGCATGGGCTGATACACGTCGATGAAGTACCCCTTTGGGCGCGCCGCAAGCGCCTGGCGCGCGGCCTCGTTGACCTGGCGAATGGCATAGCGCAGGCGCCAGCGGGCCGGGCTGGGCTTGATGGCCATAAATGCCACCGGGATGTCCCCGCAGAACGTGTCCACTTTATCCAGCAGCCGGTGGAGCGAGCCAATCACCGAACTGGCCGGTTGCCCATCGCCGAGGTCGTTGTCCCCGGCATAGAGCACCAGGCTGCCCGGCGCGCACGGCGGCACCAGGCGCTCGAAAAAGTGGACGCAGGCAGCCAGGGTTGAGCCGCCAAAGGCGCGGTTCACCACCGGCCATGGCGCCAGGTCCGCCTCCAGGGTTGACCAGAGGCGGAGCGATGAACTGCCATAGAACACCGTTGCTCCGGGAGGGGGCGGGTTCAGGGTGTGCGCGCGTTCGATGGCCCGCACCTCTTCCTCGTACCATTCCATTGCGATCCTCTCTCCTGCGCGCGCAGCCCTCGCCCGCGCCATCGCTAAGCGAAAAGCGAGAGGGTTTGGGAGGGCATCGCCCTCCCAAACCCTCCCTTGAGGGGAGCATCAGAGAAACCTGGCTTTCTCATACCCGTCCTGATGGTTCCGGGGCGCGGGATAGCCCTCCAACCGCCGGTGTGCGCCTCTTGCCCCTTGCGGCTTCGACGCGCAACACTGGCGTGAAAAAGAGTCTTCCTGGGAGGGCCCAGCCCTCCCGAACCCTCCCATGCAAGGGCCGTTTTCGGATCAGAAGCCGCGCTCAACCACGAAGGTGTCCAGGATGCGATCCAGCGCCTCAAGGTCGGCCTCGGAGACAACCTGGACCTGCACCATGCCCAGGAACGAGCCGTCCTCCGGGGTAAAGGCGACCACCAGCAGCGCGGTATCCCGGCCGCCGCAGTTCGTCCACACATCGTACCTGCCGGTGTACAGGGCGTCACTGTAGTCGTTCCGGCTGTCGAAGGTGCATTCATTGTTGAACGCCGTCTCATCGAGCAACTGGTCAGGCGTCAGTTCCTGGGCCAGTTGGCGCGAGGCGCCCAGGAACATGCCCGGGGTGGTCCAGGTGTTCAGGAAGTCGTCAATGTTGGGCGCGGCCACCAGAGCAATGCTCTGGGGAAGCTCGGTGTCGCCCCGGCGCCAGGAACCGGTGGAGGTGTCGCTCCAGGCCCGCGGGATATCCACCCGGATCGTCCGCGCCTCGTTTTCAAACGTATAATACTCGTCGTAGGATGTACCGGTGTCAGCAACGTCGGGTACATCGTTCCCTCGGGCGAAGGACACCGTCTCCTGCAACTCGCGCCCGTTGATCTGCCCCTCCAGCACCTGCTCGGTCTCGCTGCGCACCACGGCGATCTGCAGCGTGTCGCTCGCCGTGCGGCTGCGCAAAATATCGCAGTAGCTGGTCATCTTGCCATCGGTGGCCAGCACCAGCCGCTCAAGCTGGGTCACGATGTCGCCCGGGCGCACGCCGGCCTTATCGGCGGGCGAACCAGACTTGACCGACCAGACCCAGATGCCCGAGAGGGAGCCGTCGTCCAGGGCAAAGGCTTCGCCGTTGATGCCCAGCGAAGTGACGTCCTTGCCGCTGCGCAGTTGCTCGATCAGCGGCCGGGCTTCGTCGCGGGCGATGGCGAAGTACTGCTCGGTATCCGAGCGACCAGCGTAGTTTACCCCCACGACCCGTCCATCGCTCGTCACCAGGGGGCCGCCGGAATTGCCGGGATTGATCGTCGCGTCGTGCTCAACCACGTAGTCCACCGAGGCCCAGCTCGTCTCGCCGTCGGCGCGGGCCTTGGAGATGATCCCGCGGGTGAGGGTGAATTCCGGGTCACCCAGGGGGTAACCGGCGGCAAAGACATCCAGACCAACTTTGATGTCGCCGTCGTACCATTCGAGGAAGGAATACCCATCCCCATCAATGTCAATCACCGCCAGGTCGGAGCACTCGGAGACGCCCAGGATGCGGGCGTTGCGGGGGCGGCTCTCGCCATTGACAAAGACCTTGAGAAGGGCCGAGCCGGTGACCACGTGGTTGTTGGTGACGGCAATGCCGCTCTCGTCAATAATAAAGCCGGAACCGCGCCCGGCGACGTTGAACACCGTCCCCTCGCTGGGCGAGACGAAGGTGCCCTGGGCCTCGATCTGCACCACCGCTTTCCGCACATCGTCCAACCCACGGATCGCCAGGCTCGTAGGTGTTGGGACGGTCGTTGGCGTCTCTACTGGCTCTGGAGATGTCGCAGGCGTGGCGGTGGGTTGCTGAGAAGAGAGTTGGTTGCAGGCGCTCAACAGGGTGAGGGTGACGACCAGCAACCAGACGAACGCGAATGGACCGGTAGGTAGTCGTTGCGGACGCATAAGTTTCCCTTCTGCTTATTTCCAAGACTTGCGCCCCTCAAGAATGGTCCAGACCTTCCGCGGCGCCGCGTGTCGCCTGGTTGTTCTGTGCATCCTCTCAGTTGCGCAACGACGCTCGCGCTTGTGAAGCACAATCGCACATGAAGATGAACGTCCGATTACTGGCAGAATTGCTTGTCATGGCCCTTACGGTCACCTGTTGCCGGGCATCTGGAGTATACCATCTGAGGCGTACCATTCTGACGAGAAAACGGCGGGTCTTCACCCTCCCCCCGACCCCCTCCCTCGCCACCTATGGTGGCGAGGGAGGGGGCGCTGAGCCCGGTGAGGTGCGGGAGGGTGAGGAACGGCAGCCCTACCGCCGGTTGGAGGGGCGTGGGGAAACCCGGTTTCCCCACACCCCTTGCCTGGCAACCGTTTCCCATACCACTCAGGAGCCACCCTATGCCTGACGTACCCTGGACACTGGCGCCGGATCGCTGCTTTGACCCCGAGCCTTCGCGGCGGGCGCTGGCGCGCGACCTGTACGCGACGGTGCGCAACCTGCCGCTGCTCTGCCCACATGGCCATGTGCCGCCAGCCCTCCTCGCCGATCCCGAGGCCCACCTGGGCGATCCCGCCGCGCTCTTCGTGATTCCCGACCACTACGTGACGCGCATGCTCTACAGCCAGGGTGTTCCGCTCGAGTCGCTCGGCGTTCCCACCCGCGACGGCACGCCGGTCGAGAGCGATCCGCGCCAGATCTGGCAGCGCTTCGCCGAACACTTCCACCTCTTTCGCGGCACGCCCACGGGCCTGTGGCTGGCCGATGAACTGGTGAACCTGTTTGGGGTAAGGGAGCGACTGGACGGCGCGAGCGCGCAGCGCATCTACGACCACCTGGAGGCGCAACTTGCCCGCCCCGAGTTCCGCCCGCGGGCGCTGCTGGCGCGCTTCAACATCGCCTTGCTGTGCACCACCGACGCCGCGACCGACCCTCTGGACCAGCACCGGCGCATCCACGCCGACGGACTGACCCGGGTTCGCCCGACCTTCCGCCCCGACGCCCTGCTGGCCCTCGACGCCCCGGACTGGCCGGCGCAGATTGGTCTTCTCGCCGAGCGTTCGGGCGTAGATGTGGTAGACTACAGCGGTTTTATTCGGGCACTGGAGGAGCGACGGGCGGCGTTCAAGGCCCTGGGCGCCCTGGCGACCGACCATGGCGTGCTGAACCCGGCCACTGAGCGTTTAAGCGATGGGGAAGCCGAGCGTATCTTCGCCCGCGCGTTGCGGGGCGCCGCCGACGCGGAGGACGCGGCTCGCTTCACCGCCCATATGCTGATGGAGTTTGCGCGGATGAGTTGCGAAGATGGACTGGTGATGCAACTCCACGCCGGGAGCCTGCGTAACCACCACGAGGGCCTGTACGCGCGCTTCGGCCCCGACGTGGGCGCCGATATTCCCGTCGCCACCGAGTGGACGCGCAACCTGCGTCCGCTGCTGAACGCCTGCGGCGCCGATCCACGCTTCCGACTCATCCTCTTCACCCTCGACGAGAGCGCCTACGGGCGCGAACTGGCGCCCCTGGCCGGGCACTACCCGGCGGTGCTGCTCGGGCCGCCCTGGTGGTTCTTCGACAGCGTCAACGGCATGCGCCGCTACTTCGCCGAGGTGATCGAGACCGCGGGCGTCTACAACACCGCGGGCTTCAACGATGACACCCGCGCCTTCGCCTCGATCCCCGCCCGGCACGATCTCTGGCGCCGGGTGAGTTGCGACTGGCTCGCCGGTCTGGTGGTTCAGGGCTTGCTCGCCGAGGATGAGGCCGTGGACCTGGCCCACGAACTGGCCTACGGCCTGGCCCGGCGCGCCTACTGCCAAACAAGCCCGGGGACATGAAAAGACAGGTGTGGATACAACGAAACGTCTGGTCGAACCGCTGGTCCGCCGCCCTGGTGGATCTGATCTGGTGCGGCGGCCTGGCCCCGGCTCTGGTGATGCTGGCGCTGGCGACTGTGGCGCTGGCGTACCAGGCGCCCGTGGCCGGGCGCGAACCCTTCCCGGCGAACCCGTCCCCGCTGCGTCTGGCTGGCGTGCACCGGCCCGAGCCGGCGGCCCACGGCAGTTTCCAGCGCTGGACGAGCGGGCGGGCGCGCGTGCTCGTGCCGGGCGTCGGCGCGGGCACGCTGATTGTGCGTAAACGCTTCTTTGGCGGGGCCGAAGCGGGCGGGGGGCGCATGCTGCGGGTGGCTACCCCTGAGCGGGCGCTGTTCGAGGCGCCCCTGCGCCCGCACTGGCAGATGGTGCACCTTGCCCTTCCCCCTGAAGCCGTCGCCCGCCCCGGCGGCGATCTGATCCTGGTCCTCGAAACTGAGACCTTTGTTATGCCTCCCGATGAGCGCGCGCTGGGCATCTCCCTCGACTGGATCGAGGTGCGTCCGGGCGCGGGCGGCTGGCGCGCCCCGCCACTGGCGCTGGCCGCCAACCTGACCCTGACGCTCCTGCTCTGCCTGTGGACCCTGCGCCTGAGCGGGCTCTCGACGCGCCTGGCCGCGCTGCCCACCCTGGCCCTGCTGCTCTATGTTGGCCTGATGCTGGCCGGGTGGCCCGGCGGTAGCCTGGAGGCGCGCATGCAGGTGGCCCTGGGCCTGCCGGTGCTGCTCCGGGTGTTGCCGCTCACCTTGCTGCTGGCGCTGGCGCTCCGCCTCCTGCCCCTGCCCGTGTCGCAGAGCACGGGTCTCTCGGCCCCGGTGATGATCCGGCTGGCCGTGCTGCTGATCTTCACCCTGCGTCTGGCAGGCACGCTGCATCCGCTGTTCATGCCGATTGATCATGGCCTGCGCGCCAACCAGTTGCTGCTGATGGCCTCCGGCGAAGAGCAACGGGTGCGCGAACGTCTCGAGCAGCAGTACGAGTGGGGCACGCGCGAGCCGGTGCCCTACAGCCTGCTCACGTACTACATGCTCCTCCCGCTGACGGCGATCTGGAACTCGCGACCGGCGCTGATCGAGGCGGTCAAGGTGGTCACCGCGCTGCTCGAGGCCACCCTGCCCCTGCTGCTACTGTTGTTGCTACGGGGCGGACCCGGGCGCCACCTGGGGGCGGCCTGGGGCGGCCTGGTCTACGCGGCGCTGCCGGTGGGCTACCTCTTTTTCCACGACGGCAGCTTCCCGACGACCATCGGCATCTGGCTGACGCTGGTGGCGCTGGTCGCGGTGCAGTGGCTGCTCGCCCCCGGGCCCCAGCCATCCCTGGAGGGAGATCTGATGCCCGTGGCCACGGCATCGCCGGTTCGCAGCGGGTGGCCGCTGGTGCGCGGCGCCGTGGCGGCGCTGGCGCTCGGGTTGGCCATCGGGGCCTACGTGACCCACGTGGCCTTTGTGCCCTTCCTGGGCATGACGCTGGGGGCCAGCCTGGCCCTGCTCGGCGGAGCGGCGGGCCGGCGCGCCAGCCGGCCCCTGCTGGTAAGCCTCGCGCTGGGCCTCGCCCTCGCCTGGGTGCTGGTGTATGGCAGTTACACCGTCACGCTGGTACAGCGCACCATTCCGAGCTATCTGGGCCTGATCGCCAGCGAGGGCAGCGTCGGGCGGGACAGTGAGTTGTTCTTTGGCACGCCAATCAACAGCTTTGGCCAGCACCTGGCGGCCCACTTCCGCGTCTGGCCGGTGCTGCTGGCCGGGGCCGCCCTGGCAATCCTGGCGCTGAGGTGGCGCGGGCGCTTCATCACCCACCTGGGGCTGGCCTACGCCGCGCTCTTCGCGGCCACCTCCCTGGCCGAGCGCTGGTTCGGGCTGTGGAACAAGCACATGGTCTTCGTCGCCCCGCTGGTGGCGCTGCTGGCGGGCGTTGGCCTGGCCTGGCTCTGGCGGCGCGGGCGCGGCGGGCACCTGGTGTGCCTGGCCTTGCTGGCCTACCTCTTCTGGGAGAGCCTGAGCGCCTGGGGTAATCGCGTGCTGTGGTACCACATTCCGCCAGGGGCGCTATAGGGGGAAACCCGGTGTTCCCATACCCCTGCGTGCCGGGAGGGCACAGCCTCCCCGCGCCCCTGCCTGATGGGAGGGGCGTGGGGAAACCCGGTGTTCCCACCCCCCTGCGTGCCGGGAGGGCACAGCCTCCCCGCGCCCCTGCCTGATGGGAGGGGCGTAGGGAAACCCGGTGTTCCCACACCCCTGCGTGCCGGGAGGGCACAGCCTCCCCGCGCCCCTGCCTGATGGGAGGAGCGTGGGGAAACCCGGTTTCCCCACCCTTCTCCGCAGGCTCGGGAGGCTCCGGGAGGGCGCAGCCCTCCCGGAAATCCGCTTGCCGGCTTCGACACGATGGGGAGGGGCCGGGAGGGCACAGCCCTCCGGGAAATCCCTCACTCGGCCCGTTTGAAGAACGGAACTTGCGGGGCGAACCATTAACCTTTTTGTTACATAAGTTTCCACAAATTAACCAAAACCTCCAGGAATCTGCTTATAATGGTTGCACACATCGCAACCGGAATTCAGCAACGTGCAACCTGCCTCAACAGCGGTCACCCTGGAGAGGGGGGTAGATGGGGGACGGCGCCGCGCGAACCGGCGGCCCGGGGCGGCGTTTGCCTATCCCGGACCTCGGCGGCGCGGCTCACGAATCCGCACGAACGACAGGAAACGGCGTCTGCCGGTGTCCCGGGTCAGACGCCTGCACTACCGTTCGCAGGCGGCGTCGCGCCCTTCGGCCTGACCGATCCCCAACTATCGCGGGAAGCCACAACCGTTCATGGGCTGCCGAAACCTGCCCCTGGTGCGCGTTTCGCAGAAGCGCGTTTGAACGGGGCGGTAGGAGGCAACGCCTGGCCCGTTGAACGGCGTGCGCTACCCTTCCCCGGTCTTCTTCCAGACCGGTGAACGCAGTGAGTTGAGAGCACCCGACAGGGCGTAGGGCTGCGTGTGTGACCTGTGGCGCAGGCGAACGCGCCGCGGAGCGGCTCTTCAGTCGCAGCAGCATCCCTTCCCGACGAGCCTCTGTGGCGCAGGGCGTTGGTGCGGTCGTTCGGCAAAGGGCGCCGCAGCGGTTGTCCACGTCAGGAGGTTTGGGATGGCAGATGCAATCAATCTCGAAGAAGCCCTCTACCATCGAGGGGTCACGCGGCGCCAGTTCCTCAAGTTTTGCGGCCTCATGGCCTCCGTGCTGGCCCTGCCGCCGCGCTATGCCGGCACGATCGCCTCGTCGCTCCAGGCTGCGCCGCGCCTGCCCCTGGTGTGGCTGGAGTTCCAGGACTGCGCCGGCAACACCGAGTCCTTCCTGCGCGCCTCTAATCCCACCGTGTCGCAAATCGTGCTCGACCTGCTCTCGGTTAACTACCACGAGACGATTATGGCCCCTGCGGGCAAGCAGGCCGAGCAGTCGCTCGAAGATACCCTCAAGAACCATCCCAAAGGTTACCTGGCCGTGGTCGAAGGGGCCATCCCCATGGGCGAGGACGGCGTGTACTGCACCATCGGCGGGCGCGCGGCGAAGGACATTGTGCGCGAGGTGTGCGGCAATGCCATCGCCACGATTGCCGTCGGCGCCTGCGCCTGGGATGGCGGCCTGCCCGCCGCCGCGCCCAATCCGACGTCCGCGGTGGGGGTCAAGGACGCGGTGCCCGGCATCACACTGATCAACATGCCCGGCTGCCCGATGAACGTCGTCAACCTCACCGGGGTGATTGTGCACTACCTGACCTTCAAGGATCTCCCCGCCACCGACCAGATGGGGCGCCCGTTGTTCGCCTACGGGCAGCTCATCCACAACTACTGCCCGCGCCGCGGCCACTTCGATGCCGGGCGCTTCGTCGAGGAGTGGGGCGACGCGGGGCATCGTCTGGGCTGGTGCCTCTACAAAATGGGCTGCAAGGGGCCGCAGGCGCTGTCGAACTGCCCGAGCGTGGGCTGGAACGACGCGACAAGCTGGCCAATCGGTTCCAGCCACGGCTGTGTGGGCTGTATGTCGCCGCACTTCTGGGATACCCGCACGCCGTTCTACGAACGCTTGCCGAATGTTGAAGGTTACGGCATTGAGGCTACGGCCGACCAAATCGGCCTGGGCGTGGTTGCCGGGGTCACCGCGGCCTTCGCGGCCCACGGCGTTATCAGCGCCGTGCGCGGCGCTTCCAAACCGATCGCCAAACACGAAAGCCCGCCCGACCAGCAGAGCGAGGCGCGCGAGGACTCGCCTTCCGGTAGCTCGAATGGCTCGTAGGGTGTGTTCTTAGTCGTACGTTGTCGCTTTGCCCCTGGCGGAGGTTGCGGGGGCCGCAGGCCCCCGAAGATCTTCCCTTCATGTGCGGCGCGGCGAAGCCGCGCTGCACCGGGAAGAGGCAACTCGGAGGGGTATGGCCCCTCTGAACCTCCTCGCAGCGGAAACGGCGGCAAATGACAAAGTAGAGTCAGGAGGGCTGTGCCCTCCCCTCTAGCAGGGGCGTGGGGAAACGCGGGTCCCACATTCACAGGGAGGGAAGCATGGCAAAACTGGTCATCGATCCCATTACGCGCATCGAAGGGCACCTGCGGATCGAAGCCGTGGTGGAAGGCGGGCGCGTGAAAGAAGCCTGGAGCAGCGGCACCATGTTTCGGGGGGTGGAGATCATCCTCAAGGGCCGCGACCCCCGCGACGCCTGGGTCTTTACCCAGCGGTTCTGCGGCGTCTGCACCACCGTGCACGCCCTGACCTCGGTGCGCGCGGTGGAAAACGCGCTCAACATCACCATCCCCGAAAATGCCCGCATTATCCGCAACATCATTGACGGCGCCCAGCACATCCAGGACCACGTCATCCACTTCTACCACCTGCACGCCCTGGACTGGGTGGACGTGGTAAGCGCCCTGCAGGCCGACCCGGGAGAGACGGCGTCCCTGGCGCAGTCCATCTCCACCTGGCCGAAATCGGGCGCCAGTTACTTTAAGGGCGTCCAGGACCGGGTGAAGACCTTCGTCGAGTCGGGGCAACTGGGTCTGTTCGCCAACGGCTACTGGGGGCACCCGGCCTACAAACTCCCGCCCGAGGCCAACCTGCTCGGCGTGGCCCACTACCTGGAGGCCCTGGACTGGCAGCGCGAGTTCATCAAGATCCACGCCATGCTGGGCGGCAAGAATCCCCATCTCCAGACCTACCTCGTCGGCGGCATGGCCATCCCGGTGGACCCCAACAGCCAGATCGCCGTCAATGCCCAGCGCATCGCCCAGATGAAACAGTGGGCGGCGATGGCCCGCGATTTTGTCGAGCAGGTCTACATCCCCGACTTGCTGGCAATTGCATCGTTCTACAAGGACTGGGCCGGCATCGGCGGCGGGTTAGGCAACTACCTGACCTACGGCGACTTCCCCCGGAAAACCATTGACCGGCCCGACGAGTTCTGGATCCCCCGCGGCGTGGTGTTGAACAAGAACCTTGGCGCCCCGCCAGCGGCGATGGAGCAGGAACGCATCGCCGAGTACGTCACGCACTCCTGGTACACCTACGCCGGCGGCGACGCGCAGGGCAAGCATCCCTGGCAGGGCGAAACCAGCCCCCGCTACACCGGCCCGAAGCCGCCCTACGAGTTCCTCAATACCGACGCGAAGTACTCCTGGCTCAAAGCGCCGCGCTACGACGACACCCCGATGGAGGTTGGCCCCCTGGCGCGTATGATCGTCTCCTACGCCGCTGGCCACCCTGACGTGCGGGCCGCCGTGGACGGGGTGCTCCAGAAGCTCGGCGTAGGTCCCGAGGCGCTGTTCTCAACCCTGGGCCGGGTGGCGGCCCGCGGCATCGAAACCCTGTTGATGACCCGCGAACTGGACCGGTGGATCGACGAACTGGCGGCCAACATCGGCCGTGGGGATCTGTCCATCCACAGCGGTGAACGCTGGCGCCCGCAGACGTGGCCGGCGGAGGCCGAAGGCTGGGGCTTCATGGAGGCCCCCCGTGGGGCCCTCGGGCACTGGGTGCGGATCAAGAACGGCAAGATCGAGAACTACCAGGCCGTGGTGCCCAGCACCTGGAACGGCTCGCCGCGGGATGCCCGGGGGCAGCCCGGGGCCTACGAAGCCTCGCTGGTTGATACACCCGTGGCCGACCCCGAGCAACCGCTGGAGATCCTGCGCACCATCCACTCCTTCGACCCGTGTATCGCCTGCGCCGTCCACGTGCTCAACGGCAACGGACGCGAGTTGACGCGCATCCAGGTGGTCTGAGCGTGGGTATTTGGCGCGCAGAACGCGCATCCGGCATGTCGCGGTATGCGAGAATCTGTCTGGCAAATCCCCCCTCAAAGCGGGGCTTGCCGGCAGCCAGGAGCCAATCCGGTTTGACAGGGTGTTGGCCGACGCGTCGCTGAAGCATGCCGGTAGCGCATGACGGATCCCATCAACTGGCAGGGGCGCGGCGGCGAGCCACACGGTTCAGCGCCCTCAGTGGCTCACCTGTCAGGCTCAGTGCCAAAGGAGGGCATATGCGTAGACGTGTGTATGTGTGGGAAGTGCCGGTGCGGCTGACCCACTGGGTCAATGTGGCCTGCATTGTGGTGCTGTCGTTCACCGGCTACTATATCGGCAATCCGTACATCACCGTCAGCGGGCGCGAACCCTACGCTCCCAATTTTATGGGCCTGATGCGCGGCATCCATTTTGTCACCGCCTACATCTTCATCGCCAGCATCCTCTTGCGCACCTACTGGGCCTTCCGCGGCAACGCCTGGGCCAGTTGGCGCGGCTTGTTCCCTTTCCTGACGCCCGAGGGGCGCAAGAACATGGGGCATGCCCTGCAGTACTACCTCTTCATCCGCCGCCATCCGCCCGAGGTGGCCGGGCACAACGCTCTGGCAGGCACGACCTACATGATCATCGTGTTCCTGTACCTGCTGATCAGCTTCACCGGTCTGGCGTTGTACGGCCTGCTGCACCCGGCCAGCATCTGGTGGCCGCTGACGAGTTGGGTCTTCACCTTTGTTGACGCCCAGACCCTGCGCCTGGCGCACCACCTGATTATGTACCTGCTGATCGCCTTTGCCATCCACCACATCTACAGCGCCTGGCTGGTGGACATGGAAGAGGGCAACGGTCTGATGAGCAGCATTTTCAGCGGCTTCAAGTTCCTGCGCATGGGCCAGCAGCCCGACTGGATCGAGAACCGCATGGCGGTGACCCAGGCCGAACCGCAGACGAAGGCGGCTCCCGCCGAGAGGCAGACCGCAGATTGAGAGCCTGTCCGGATAGTACGTGTTCACACTTCTCCTGGGAGCGCGGGCGTCTCGCCCTCGAAGCCACAACGAGGGCTGGAAGCCCTCGTCCCAGGAGAAGTGTGAACAGTTGCTCTCCACAGGGGCGAAGCCGCAACCGGCGCCGCTTCGCCCCTCTGCATGATCGCGGGCCGCGCGGCTGCCGGCGTCGTCCCGGTACGGCTCACTTTTAAGTTTTTATCTTTTGTAACTATCTAGACATATAAGCAAGGATGGCATATAATCGTTCCCGTAACCCTCGGTTGGCGCTGAGGTCCGGGGTATGGCTCCTGAGCCAGGGTTGTTCGATATGAGGAGAGCGTGATGAGCACCAGCACGAGCATGCGAACCAACGATTTGCCCGTCATTCAGGTCTATAACGATGGCAGTGGCGCTTCACCGCAGACTCGACACTCACCTCTCCGCGATCCTGCCTCGGTACGTCCTCTCCGCATTCTGCTGATAACGCCGAAGGGCAAAAAAGAGGAGGACTCCAGCCAGAAGGCGCTCTTCTCGATGGCCATCGGCGTGCTGGTAAGCATAACGCCCCCGCAGCACAGTATCGAACTGGTTGATGAACTCTTCGGCGACCCCATTCCCTATGAGGGCGCCTACGATCTGGTCGGCATCACGACACGCACCATGAACGCCAATCGGGCCTACGAGATCGCCGATGCGTTCCGCCGGCGCGGTACGCGGGTGGTCCTCGGCGGCGTCCACGTATCGTTCAATGCCGAGGAGGCCGCGCCCCATGCCGATAGCGTGGTGATTGGCGAGGCTGAGAATCTCTGGGCCGTCCTGTTGCAAGATCTGGCCGACGGGGTACTCAAACCCCGGTACAATGCCCGCGACTTCCCACCGGTCACCGAAGTGCCAATAATCGATTACGAACGGATTTTCAAGGCCAGCAAGCGTGGTCAGGTCGACGCGCGCAAGTCCATCCCGATCTACATGACCCGTGGCTGCCCCTACACCTGCTCGTTCTGTGTCACGCCCAACTTTACGGGGCGACTCTATCGCATCCAGTCGCCCGAAAACATTCGCCAGCAGATCGAGACGGCCCGGCGAGTCTGGTTCAAGCCCTCCCGCTACGGATCCACACCCTGGTTCATGTTCACCGACGAGAACCTCGGGGTCAATAAACAGCGCCTCTGGGAAATACTCACCATCCTCGCCGAATGTGATATCAAGTTCAGCAGCTTCATCAGCTTGAAGTTCCTTGACGATCCAAAAACCGTTGAACTGCTGGTCAAGGCCGGCTGTGTGATGGCCCTGGTGGGCTTCGAGTCGATCAATCAGGAGACGCTCAAGGCTTACAACAAGGGTCGTATCAATACCGCCCAGGACTACGCCCGGATCATCCGCGATTGCCGTCGGGCGGGCCTGAACATCCAGGGCAACTTCCTGGTCAATCCCGCGATTGACACCTATGAGGACATGGCCGCAACCGAGAAGTTCGTGCGCGAGAATGCGCTGATGATGCCGATCTATTCCATTCTGACCCCCTACCCCGGCACGCAGCTCTACCACCAGTACAAAGCTGCCGGTCTGGTGGTTGATGAAGACTGGGATAAGTACACGGCGCATAATCTGGTGGTGCGCTGCGATCGCTACGATCCGCTCGAGTACCAGTTAACGTACATGAAACATTTCCTGTACATGTACTCCTGGAGTGCGATCGCCCGTCGGGTGCTGCTCAACCGCAACAAGCTGATCAATCTGGTTACGAGCTTACTGTTCCGGCACAACTTGAAGGACCAGATTAAGAGCATAAAAAGCGGCAAGCGCCTCCCCGTTCCCCAACCCCGGCATGCTGAACCGGTCTCCGAGGTGGCCCACGAGGTTGGTCATAGCGCCTGATCGTTGCCCAGGATTGGCGACACCATTGCCGTGGTTCCGTGTTGCGGTGCAGTCACGTTGCGGTAGAGCCTGCATGGCCCCCTACCTGTAACTCTACTTTGTCAATTCGCGGTAGCGTCACCTCAAGCGGGGGGTGGGGGCCGCAGGCCCCCAGGAAGAAATCCGTTCTCTTTCGGAGGAGCTTTGCCCCTCCGAACCACCCCACAGAGGAGAAATGACAAAGCAGTGGTAACTGCCCTTCTGTCCGGGGGCGAGTTGTCAGGGGAACGACAAGATGAGCACACTGATCTCACCGGATATGATCGAGGTCGCGCCGCGCCAAATCATCCCCCCGGGTGTGCCCCGCAAACGCTGGTTGATTATCCAGCCAAAGAGCCAGACCCCGCTGATGGTCGACTCGGGCAAAGTGAGCATGCCGCTCAACCTGCTGATGGTCGCTACCATCGTCAGCCAGCACTTCGATGTGGACTTCATTGACGAACGGATCGGCGATCAGGTGCCCGAAGACTTTTCTCCTTACGATGTGGTCGCCATTACGTCACGCACCCTGAACGCCAGGAAGGCCTATGCCATCGCCGACCGGGCCCGCGCCCAGGGGCGGCACGTCATCCTCGGCGGTGTCCACCCGACAATGATGCTCGAAGAGGCTGGCGCCCATAGCGACGCGGTCGTCTTCGGCGAGATCGAGTCGGTGTACGAGGATCTGGCGGCTGACCTCTACCAGAAGAATGTCAAGCCGGTGTACCGTCCCTCTGACGGCTGGCGCGCCCTGACAGCCTTCGATCGCCCCGATTTCAGCTTTGCCCGGCGCTCGCCCAATAGCAAGCGCTACTCCTTCCGTGTGCCCTTGCTTGCCACCAAGGGTTGCCCGGTAGGCTGCAACTTCTGCTGTACGCCGCGTATCTATGGCAAAAGTTTCCGTATTCGCGATGTCGATCGGGTGATTGACGAGATCAAGTATCGTCAGCATGAGGCCGGCAAGCCCAATATTCATATCTCGTTCATGGACGATAATATCTGCTTCAAGCCAGCCTTTGCTGAAGATCTCTTTCATGCCATGGTTGGTCTTGGCGTAAAATGGAACGCCAATATTTCAATGAACTTCCTTGAGAAGCCCCATGTGGCCGAACTGGCAAAAAGCGCCGGCTGTGAGATGCTCAATATCGGCTTTGAGTCCGTGTCTCCCGAGACCATTAAGTACGTTCATAAGGGATCCAATCGCGTCGGTCGTTACGAAGAGGTGGTGGCCAACGTTCACAAGAACGGGATTGCCATCCAGGGCTATTTTATCTTTGGCTTCGATACCGATACGATTGACAGCTTCCAACACACCTACGACTTCATCATGCGTAACCGGATCGAGTTCCCGGTCTTTACCATCGCTACGCCTTTCCCGGGCACTCCGTGGTATGAGGAGATGAAGCCGCGTATCGTCCAGCATGACTGGAACAAGTACGATACGTTCCACTATATGTACGAACCGGCCAGGATCGGTCGCGATGAGTTCCTCAAGGCCTTTATCAAGGTCCAGCGCGAGATTTACTCCTGGCCCAACATCCTGAAACGCCTGGGGCCCCGTAAGCCCGACTGGGTCTGGCTCGTCAATATCGCCATGCACTACTTTACCCGCCGCCTCACCCCCGAGATGTTGCTCTAACCCGGTCATACGACGCTCCCTGCGCCCCTCCCAACGACACATCGGTATAAGCCCGGGAGGCCCCTGTCCTCCCAGCCGCTCGGTATGCACGACACGCCGGAAACCACTCCCCCCCTGGCCCTGGTGCTGGGCCTGGGCAACCTGTTGTTGAGCGACGAGGGTATTGGCGTCCACGTCGTGCAACACGTGAGCCGGCGCTACCACGTCCCGGAGCAGGTTCAGATCCTCGACGGCGGCACGCTGGGCCTGGGTCTCTTGCCCTACCTGCAAGGGGTGACCCACCTGCTCGTGGTGGACGCGATCGACGCCGGCCAGGCGCCGGGTGCGATCCTGCGCCTGGAAGGGGAGGAGATCCCTGCCGCCCTGGCGCATAAGATGTCCATGCATCAGGTGGGATTGCAGGAACTGCTGGCGCTCAGCCAGTTGAGCGGCGACACCCCTGCGCACATCGTCCTGATCGGCGTGCAGCCCGCCAGTCTGGAGCCAGGACTGGAACCCTCACCGCTGCTCGCCACTCTTCTGGACCAGCTGGCCGATCGCGTCGCCGGCGAACTGCGCGCCTGGGGGTTCGAGTTGGAGGGACCGACGCTTTGATCTCGGCCTCAAAATGCAGGGGGGGTGGGGAAACCAGGT
>JAOACN010000016.1 GCA_026417815.1 Chloroflexaceae bacterium
GGCATGCGCCTGCGGCTGACGCTGGGGCGGGGCATGGAAGAGGTCGGGCGCATTGCCCGGCAGATGGGGCCGCGGGTCGTGGGCCAGGCGGCCGCCTACCTGAGCATCGTGGTCACCCTGGCCCTGGCTGCCCGCCTGCCCTCCGGCGATGCCAAGGTGGCCGGCCTGGGCTACGCCTACCAGTTGATGCTGCTGCCCTACGGCATCTTCTCGCTCAGCCTGAGCCAGGTGGCCTTTCCCCGTCTGGCCCGTCTGGTGGCCGAGGGCCGCCACGCCGATCTGAGCGCCGATGTGCGCCGGACCCTCGCCACTATTCTCTGGTTGACCTTTCCGGCCACCGCTGGCCTGCTGGCGCTCGGCTTTCCCCTGGCGCGGGCGCTCTTCGAACGCGGCGCCTTTGATGTCCGCTCGTTGGAGTACACCGTACAGGCCCTGGCAGGCTACGCCCTGGCCCTGCCCGCCTTCGCCGCCTCGGAGATCCTCATCCGCGCCTTTTTTGCCATGCAGCGCACCTGGACGCCGGTGCTGGTGGGGGTCTTCCAGGTCGCGCTGAACCTGACCCTTGGCGTCAGCCTGCTGCGCGCCGGGGGGGAGGTCGGCGCCCTGGCCCTCGCCTTCAGTATCGCCAACACTATCGAGGCGCTCCTGCTCTTCGCGTTGCTTGGCGCGGCGCTTCCTGGCCTCTGGCGCGAGCGGCGCCTGTGGCGGTCGCTCGGCGCCTCTCTGGCCAGCGCGATCGCCCTGGGCGCGCTCCTGGCCGGCCTGACCGCGGCCTCACGCAGTCTGGTTTCTGCCCTGAGCGCCGGATACGCATACGAGTGGACCCGTGACCTGCCGCTCCTGTTGCTCTGGCTGGCGGGCGTGGGGGGTGCTGGCGCGCTGGCGTACCTGGCACTCACCTTCGCGCTGGGCGCTGCGCCCGCCCGCGCCGTGGTCGCGCGCCTGCGACGCGGATAGCAGGGGGAGGGGGAAACCTGGCTTCCCCCTGTCATTTGCCCAGCAATCGCGTGTAGAGCGCCTTGAAGCCCCCGCCGAGTTGATCGTACCCGAAGCTGGCGACCACCTTCTCGCGCCCGTGCTCACCGAAGCGGCGGCGCAGTTCCGGGTCCTCGCCGAGGAGGCGCGCCTTCTCGGCGTAGCCGGCCACATCGTCGCGGGCCACCAGGAAGCCGTTCAGCCCATCGTCCACCACTTCGGGCAGGGCCGAGGCATTGGTGGTGACCACGGGCCGGCCGCAGGCCAGGGCCTCGGCAGGGGCGATGCCAAAACCCTCCAGGCGCGAGGGGAAGAGTAGCAGGTCGCAGCTCTGGTACGCCGCCACCAGGCCAGCCCGATCAGGCGAGCCGATGGGGATCATGCGCGGGTGCGGCGGCCCCCGATCGCGCCCCTGAAAGCCCCCCGTGTAGTAAAGCACATAGTCCGGCGGCAACAGGTCCATAATCTTCGGCAGCAGGTCGAAACCCTTGCGCCGGGTGCGGTTCCCCACGAAGAGCAGCCTGACCCGCGCCGTCGAGGGGGGCACGCCATCGTCGCGGCGCGCCAGCCCTGGCGTGGGCACGAACACGTCGGTGTCAATGCCGTCGTAAATGATGATACTGTCGGCGCGGCCGTAGGTGCGTTCGACCTGTCGCTGCGTGAAGCGACTCACGCAGACCACGGCGTCGGCGTAGGCAATGGAGAGACCGTCGTAGCGCGACTCGACCAGATGGTAGAACAGGCGTTGCGCGAAGGAGCTGTAGGGCCGCAGGTCAGGGTCAGTGGTCAGATGATGCACGGTGGTGACCACCGGCAGCCCGGTTACTCCGAAGCTGAAGGCCACCCGCGAGCGCCCCTGGACGAGATCGAAGCCGCGCCACCAGCCCGCTGGCATGGCCCTGGGGATGAGCATCGGCAGAAAGTTGTAGATCTCGGGCAGGCGCAACAGTTCAGGGCGCAGCCCGGCGGCTCGCACGGCCCGTGTGATGTTCTGAATGCCGAAGTCCACTCCACCTCGCCCTACCGGCGAGATGTACAGAGGGCGGATCGTCATACGGGGTACCGTGTGCACGGGAGAAAGCGGGAGGCTAATGAAGATTCAGAATATACACCGCTATTCACCCGGTAGCCCGGCGGCTGATGAACGTTACGAAAATATTCCGGTATCGCTGAATGCTGCGGGCTAAAGCCCCGGCTGAGTTCACGAAAGCCCCTGCGGGGCTTCCACGTCCTGAGCGAGGGCTTTAGCCCGCAGCGCGCGATGCTGCCAAAAGGATGCTGGTGGTATACCGGATTCGTTTCTTAATCCTCATAAGCCGCAGGCCACCGATGCGAAGCCCGCCTGCGCGGGCTATACAGGGGATGCAATTCTTAATCTTCATCAACCCCCACGCTCCTCTGAACGTCATTGGGGCGCCGAGCGGAGCGAGGCGGGGGAGGGTGAGGACCACTTTCTTCCCCTCAGAAAAAATCCGAACTAAACGGCGCCAGCCCGGCAAATGCTCGTTCGGCCAGGTCGAGTGCCTCGCGCCCGCGCGCTTCGAGCACGCCAAAGGCGGCTGCGGTGCGCGGGCGCAGGTACCGGCTGTAGATCTGGGCCAGAACCCCCACCTCGCAGCGCAGATCGGCGGGCGTGTCGGCGGGCAGGCGCGTCACCTGGCAGCGACCAGTGGCGAGTTCCAGGGCGAAAACGGCGTCATTCTCGGCGATCCAGTCGTCGTGTACCGCCAGGGTCAGGCGCCCGCTCGCCCCGGGCGCGAAGGGGTACGCCTCCAGGGCCGTCGGCACATCGAGCAGGCGCAGCATAAAGTCCGGCTCCACCGAACACTCCAGCGGATCGGGGAAGAGCAGGTTCACCGGCGCGTCGGCGGGGGCGCGAAAGCGCACGTGCTGCACCTGGTCCTGGTGGCCAGCGATGAAGTGGAAGAGTTGGGCGCGCGCTGTGGGATCGAGGGCGACCAGTTCACGGAACTCCATGCGCCTGCCACCGTCGTCGTTGCGCAGGTGGTAGATCAAGTAGGAGCGGCCCCGGCCCTGTTCATCGCGCCAGATATAGGCCTGGCGTGGCCGGCCGTGCATGTTGAGCACCCGGTTGCGCCACCAGTCGGCGTCGCGGGCGATGGGGCCAAAGCGCCCCTGCAACGCGCCGCGGTAGATCCGGTCGAACTCCTCGATCTGCTCGTCCCCGGCCCGCTGCCAGGCCCCGGGCGCGGCACGGAAGCTGGCGAAACGCTCCGGCGGACCGCTGTACATCCGGCGCTCAAAAAAGATCGCCCAGCCGTACCGCTGTCTCTTATACACATCT
>JAOACN010000053.1 GCA_026417815.1 Chloroflexaceae bacterium
GGACTGGGGCGTCAGGCCGATGTGCCCCTGGACGGGGATGCCGGCCGCCACAATGGCGGCGACCGTGGGCGCCATCTCGCGGCCGCCCTCCAGCTTGACCGCGTCCATGCCACCCTCCTTGAGGAAGCGCACTGCGTTGCGCACCGCCTCCTGGGGCGACACCTCGTAGCTGCCAAAGGGCATGTCGCCGATCAAGAACGGCGACTGAGCGCCGCGGGCAACCGCCTGGCAGTGGTGGATCATCGCGTCCATGGTCACCGGCACCGTGCCCTGGTAGCCCAACACCACCATGCCCAGCGAGTCGCCCACCAGGAGCAACGGCACGCCGGCGCGATCGGCGATCTGCGCCGATGTATAATCGTAGGCCGTTACCATCGGAATGCGCTCGCCGCGGGCCTTCATCTTCTGCACGTCAAGGATCGTGATGCGCACGGGCGCCTCCTTTGTACTCGCTGCGCGCCAGGCGGACCAGTATGGAGCGGTTTCGAGAGGAATTGTAGCACATTGCTGGCGTGACCTCGGGGAAACCGGGTTTCCCCGCACCCCCGCCCTCGCCCCGTGGGAGGGGAATGGAGCAACCAGGTTTCCCCATTCCCCTCCCACGGGGGCAATCCTGAAATGGAGCCACCATGGACCCCGTCACCCGCGCCCTGGCGCATCTCGATACCGCGGCGATGGAGACCTTCCTGCAACACCTGGTGCGCACGCCCAGCGTGTATCTCCCCGGCGTGCCCGGCGCGAACGAAGCCGCCGCCGCCGACCTGGTGTACGAGCAATTGCGCGCCTGGGGCTGGACGCCGCGCCGCGAGGAGGTGGCGCCGGGCCGCCCCAACGTGGTGGCCGACCTGCGCGGCGCCCTGGGCGGCCCCGATGACCCGCCGGGGCCGCTGCTGCTCCTCGAAGGGCACACCGACGTGGTCACCCCCGGCGACCCGGCGGCCTGGAGCGATGACCCGTTCTCGGGGCGGATCGTGGGGCGGCGGCTCTACGGGCGCGGGGCCTGTGACATGAAAGGCGGCCTGGCGGCCATGCTCTTCGCCGCCCGCGCCCTGCAACTGGCCGGAGCACCCTTCCGGGGCACACTGCGCCTGCTCGTGCCGGTAGACGAAGAGGGGATGATGCTGGGCATCAAGGCCATGGTCGCCCGCGGCGAGGCCGACGGTGCCGCCGGCTGCATCGTCTGCGAACCCGAGGGGGGCGAGCTGTGCGTCGTCCAGAAGGGTTCCCTGCGCCTGCGGCTAATCAGCCACGGGCGCATCGCCCACGGGGCCATGCCCCGCCAGGGCGTCAACGCCCTCACCGGCATGGTGCGCTGGCTCCATCAGGTGCTCGACCTGGAGGAGGCCCTCAACCGCGAGCACCCCCCGCACCCGCTGCTCGGCCCGAACTACCTCAGCCCCACGGTCATCCGCGCGCCGCACCCCGGCGACGCCTCGCAGATCAACTGCCTGCCGGGGTGCTGCGACGCCTTCCTCGACATCCGCACCGTGCCCGGCGTGGAGCATGCCGCCCTGGTCGCGCGCATCGCCGCCCTGGGCGAAGCCGTGCGCGCCGAACACCCGGCCTTCCGCTTCAGCGTCGAAACCGTTGACGACCGCCCGGCGGTCGCCATTGACCCGGCGCACCCCCTGGCCCGCGCCGTGGCCGCGGCCCACACCCGCGTCTACGGCGCGCCCCCGCCCCTGGGCGGCGTGCCCGGCTCCACCGACGGCACCATCCTCGCCCGCGACCGGGGCATCCCCGTGGTGGTCTACGGCCCCGGCGACAAATGGCTGCCCCACCAGCCCGACGAGTACGTGGACCTCGACGAAGTGGCCCGCGCGGCCCGGGTCTACATCATTGCGGTGTTGGAGTTTCTGGGCGGGGGGACCTGAGTAGGCCGCGAACGAAGTTTCCCTGCACGTCCGCCCTCGCCCAGCCCCCCCCTCGTTGGGGGGAGGCGCCAGACGCCCTCCCCCAGCGGTGGAGGGTTGGGGAGGGGGCAGACGTTTACCGAAAAACTTCGTTTACAGACTACCTATGTAAGAAATAAATCCGGTATAGCCTGCGCAGGCGGGCTTCGCATCGGTAGCTCGCGGCTTCAGCCGCCGGGCTACCGGGCGAATGCCGGTGAATATCCTTAATCTTCATCAGCCGCCGGGCGAAGGGGAGCGTGCAAGACGTTTCGTCACAGCCGGGATCGGCATCAGCTTTTCACGAGGCAAACGCGGCCCTGTCGTTCCCGCGCCTGCGGGCAAGACGCGCATCACGATCCGTATTGATGACGATATTCTTGAATGGTTCCGTGCTCAGGCCGAGCAGCGCGGCGGCGGGAATTACCAGACCATGATGAACATCGCCTTGCGGGAGTACATCAATCAGCAGTCGCTCGAAGACCTGCTACGGCGCGTGGTGCGCGAGGAATTGAGCAACAGAGCGTCAATGGGATAGTTATAAACCTACGCCCCCTTCCGCAGTGCCGACCGCGGAGGTGAAGAGCAACCGACGTGCTCTTGTCAGGCCGGCACGGCCACCGGCGCCACCACCTCGTCACGGGCGATCTTGCCGTCCACCAGGGTCACCACGCGCCGGGCATAGGCGATCACCCGCGGGTCGTGGGTCGCGTAGACGAAGGCCGTGCCAGTTTCGCGGTTCAGGCGCACCATAATCTCCATGGCCTGCTGGCCGTTCGCCGTATCCAGGTTGGCCGTCGGCTCATCGGCCAGGACCAGCACCGGGCGCAGGGCCAGGGCCCGGGCGATCGCCACCCGCTGCTGCTCTCCGCCCGAGAGCTGGTCGGGCCGGTGGTGCGCCCGGCTCTCCAGGCCCACCGCGCCGAGCAACTCGAGCACGCGGGCCCGGCGCTCGGCTGGGCGCACCCCGCTGAGCAGCAACGGCAGTTCGATGTTCTCGTAGGCCGTGAGCACCGGCACCAGGGCGAAGAACTGGAAGACGAAGCCGATGTTCGCGCGCCGCAGATCGGCGCGCTGCGCGGCGCTGAAGCGCGTCACGTCCTGGCCCTTGATGAACACCGCGCCCCGGTCGGGCCGGTCGAGGCAGCCGATGAGCTGCAGGAGCGTCGTCTTCCCCGATCCCGAGGGTCCCACCAGGGCCACGAACTCGCCCTCGGCGATGCTCAGCGAAACGTCGTCGAGGGCGCGGGTCTCCACCGCGCCCACGCGGTAGCACTTGGTGACATGCTCAACCCGGATCGCGTCCATACCGCACCTGCACCTCTAATGTGAACATAGGCGTGTAGGGCCGCAGCGCGCTGCAGCCGTACGGGGGCCGGTTTGCATCGCGGCCTTGTGCGCCAGGCGTATGACCGTCTGATCTGAACATAGGCGGGTAGGGCCGCAGTAGGCCGCAGCGCGCTGCGGCCGTACGGGGGCCGGTTTGCATCGCGGCCTTGTGCGCCAGGCGTATGACCGTCTGATCTGAACATAGGCGGGTAGGGCCTGAACATAGGCGGGTAGGGCCGCAGTAGGGCCGCAG
>JAOACN010000062.1 GCA_026417815.1 Chloroflexaceae bacterium
CGGATAACCAGGTTATCCGGATAGGCTCTAACATCATTGAAGGAGTATGGGGATACCCGGTCTCCCCAGACCCCTGCCCGCCGGGCAGGCGCGGGCGGCCGTGATGCCCGGTGGATGTCGATCCGTCGGTAAGGGCGAAACATCTTTCGCCATTGCCTTAAGAGTCCCGCGATGACGGGCCAGCGATGGACCGCTCCTCGGAGGGTGTGACGTTCACCGGGCGCAACTCGCGAATAAGAATGGTGATAATCGTTACCACCGGAACCGTGAGCAACGCGGCAAAAAAGCCGCCGACCAGCCCGCCGACGTAGAGCCCGAACAGCACCGCCCCCGGCGGCACCTTGATCGCCCGGGCGAAGAAAAAGGGCACCACGACATACACCGCGATCATCCCAATGATGGCCTCGAGGATGACGATCCAGATAACCGCCGACTGGCTCACCGTCGAGGCGGCCAGCACCGCCAGTCCCAGGCCGACCAGTCCTCCCAGGTAGGGGATGAACTCCAGCAGGCCCGAAATGACGGCAATCGGGATGGCGAAGGGAATGCCTACCACCAGGCCGGCGATACTGTACCCGACGATGTAGTAGCCCGAAATCGCCAGTTGAGCCATGAACCAGCGCGACAGCCCTTCGCTTACCGCGCCGAGCAGGCTAACCACCCGGGGCCGGTAGGCCGCCGGCACGAAGAAGTGCAGCAACCAGAGGCGCGTCTCGCTGCTGGTGACGAGGGTGAACACCAGCACCACCAGCACGAACAGGGTCCAGAACAGCGCCCCCACCTGGGCCGCGGCGCCGATCAGGGCGCTGGACACGCCCCCCATCAGCCCGCTCACGGTGTTGAGGATGGTCGTCAGGGGCAGTTGCACCACGCCGGCTTCGAGCCGCGGCGCGATCGCCACCAGGAGCCGCGAGAGACCGTTGAGCGCCGTGGCGAAGAGCGGCATCACCTGCAACCCCAGATACAGAAAGAGCACTACAATCAGGGTCAACACCCCGGCGACGGTGAGGCCGCCGGGCACCCCGCGCCGCCCGAGGCGCGTCACCAGGGGGTAGAGGAGCATACTTAACACGGCCGCCAGGAACAGTAGCAGGGCCACTGAACGGATCAGCGGCAGCAACGGTCCCACCAGAATCAGCGCCACCCCGAGACCAAACAACGCGAACCATGTCCGGGCGGTAATCTGTAGCATCGGGACCTCGCAAATCCTCTCACCGGGCAGGGAGACCATCCAGGGGTTCTTCGAGGGGTGTCCTGGGAGGGCGCAACCCTCCCAGGAGAACATGCGAGGGGAAATCAGATTTCCCATGCCCCTCTCAGGCAAGGGGATGGGGAAACCTGATTTCCCCACACTCCTTCTGTTGCCCCGAAGTTCCTCTGAGGTAAACAGGTTATAGCGGCTGCCGCTCCTGCGTGAACCGGGTCTATAGTACCATGACGTGCTGGCTGGAAGATCGTGTCACAACTGCATCGCACCAGTGTGTGGAGGTGCGGAGGTGTGGAGGTGTGGAG
>JAOACN010000080.1 GCA_026417815.1 Chloroflexaceae bacterium
CAGGTGCTGTATCCTGGTCATGAGTCTGGCTCCTTCTACGATGGTTGGTACGACACGTATCATAGAAGGTTCCAGACTCTTTGTCATCCCCAACCTGACCGTCGCCGGCATCGCTCATCTGTTCTGTCCGCCCCTAAACCCGCTGGGGGAGGGAGTCCGGCTCCTCCTCCCAACGGGGGGAGGCTGGGAGCTCTCAGGTGTAGGATTTTTCGAGCGAGAAGGGGTTTTCGGCATTCCAATGCGCTTCCGATCCTCACCCTCCTGCCCCCCTCTCCACCTATGGTGGAGAGGGGGAATTAGGCGTCCTAATGCCCCAGATCGCGAATGTGACGCGAGGATGTGCCGGAAAACCCTACACCTGAGAAGAGGCTGGGAGGGGGGCGGAAATGCCACGAAACTTACTAAACCCTCCCCTCTGGCGGGAAGGCTTCGCTGCGTCTCTAGACTTCAATCTCCTCCCGCGCCGCGATGTCCACTGCGCCAGGCGCCAGGGCCCGGAACAGCTCCAGGTAGCGCCGCGCCGCGGCGTCCCAGGAGAAGGCGGCGGCGCGCGCGCGCGAGGCGGCGCCCATGCGTCGGGCCAGGTCGCGGTCGGCGGCGAGGCGGCGCAGATGATTGGTGAGCGCGTCCACATCGCCCCAGGCGAAGATCCAGCCATTGACGCCCTCGGCGACCAGTTCGGCAGCGCCGCCGGTGCGGGTGACCACCACGGGCAGGCCGGCAGCCATGGCCTCGAGGGTCGCCACGCTCATCCCCTCATTGTAAGAAGGCAGGACAAAGACGTGCGCGCCGGCATAGTGAGCGGCGATCTGCTCGCGGGGCACGTAGCCCGCGAACGTGACCCGCTCGGCCACGCCGAGCTGTTGCGCCAGGTCCTGGTAGGCGGCGCGCGCGTCACCCTCGCCGACCAGTTCGAGGCGCAGGTCGTGTCCTTCGGCCACGAGGCGGCGCAGGGCCTCGATCAGGTGGGCCTGCCCCTTGCGCTCGATCAGCCGCGCCACGCAGATCACCCGCAGCGGGCCGCCATCGGCGATCGGCGCGGGAGGAAAGGCCCGCAGGTCCACGCCGTTCGGGATGAGTTCGATTTTCAGCTCCGGGCTGACGGCCAGCATCATATCCGCCTCGCCCTGGCACTTGGCCACTACCCGTCCGGCATCGCGCCAGATGGCCTTGATCAGCGGGGTCAGAATGGGGTACAGCGGCCCGTAGCGTTGCTCGAAGCCGGGAATATCGGGGCCGCAGACGCGCACCAGGTAGGGCAGGCCGGTGAGGCGCCGCAGGGCCAGGGCCACGCCCCCGGCGGGCACGGCGCTCCAGGCGAAGGCCAGGTCATACGGCGCGGCCCGGTGCAGGCGCAGGGCGAGGGGCAGGGCGCGGGCGGCGTAGGTCAGCAACTCACGGTTGCTGGAGTGGTGGATGTTGCGGTTGTTGACCGGCGTCTTGAAGATCCGCGCGCCCGGGGCAAAGGTCTCCTGTTCGGCTCGCCGGCCCAGGGCCGAGGTCACCAGGTCAATCTCCAGGCCCGGCGTCCCCGCAAGACGCTCCAGGATGGCCCGGTTCACCGTGCCCGTGCCGCCCCCCAGGGGCGGAAACTCGTTGTTGAGCATGAGAATGCGCATGCGCGTGCCTATTGGCATGGTTTCACAGGTGCGTTACCGTTCACGGGTTCCGCCCCCCTCCCAGCCTCCCCCCGTTGGGGGGAGGAGCCGGACTTCCTCCCCCGGCGGGGAAGGGCTGGGGAGGGAGCGGAGGTTTAGCGAAAGACTTTGTTTACAGACTAATCAGTCGCCAACTTCTAAATGCCCCAAATGAAGGAATCTATCCGGTATAGCCTGCGCAGGGGGGCTTCGCAGCGGTAGCCCGCGGCTTCAGCCGCCGGGCTACCGGGTGAATGTTTATATTCTTAATCTTCATTTCATATGGGGAATGGGACGCGAGGAAGCGCCTGAACGCTCTACCCTGTGAGCTCCCGGCCCATCCCGTTCAAGACTCTCGATACCGATACACCTGGCGCGTCACGTAGAGCGGGCGGGCCTTGACCTCCTCGAAGATCCGCCCGACGTACTCGCCGATCACTCCGATGGTGATCAACTGGATGCCGGCCAGGAAGAAGATGGCCACGACCAGGGTGGCGAAGCCGGGGGGCGAGAGGCCGATGGTCAGCTTCTGGATGGTGTAGGCGATGGCGATCAGGATGGAGAGGAACGAGACCGCCAGCCCGGCCAGGGAGATCATGCGCAGGGGCACGAAGCTGAAGGAGATCAGCCCGTCGAGGGCCAGGTAGATCAGCTTCTTGAAGGTGTACTTGGGCTTGCCGGCGTGGCGGGCGTGGCGCGCGTAGGCCAGCCCGGTCTGGTTCAGGCCGACCCAGGTGCGAATGCCGCGCACGAAGCGGTTGCGTTCGGGCATGCCGTTGAGCAGGTCCACGACGCGCCGGTCCATGATGCAGAAGTCGCCGGCGTCGAGGGGGATGTCGATGTGGGCGATGCGCTTGAGCAGGCGGTAGAAGAGGGCGTAGGCCGCGCGCTTCAGCGGCCCCTCTTTGCGCTGTTCGCGGATGGCGTAGACCACGTCGTAGCCTTCGCGCCATTTGGCGATGAACTGGGGCAGAACTTCGGGCGGGTCCTGTAGATCAGCGTCCATGATGATCACCGCCGCGCCGCGGCTATGGTCAAGCCCCGCGCTGATGGCCACCTGGTGGCCGAAGTTGCGCGCCAGGTCCACGGCAACCACCCGCGGGTCGCGGGCGGCCAGGTCGCGCAGCAGGGCCAGGGTGCGGTCCTGGCTGCCGTCGTTGACGAAGATGATCTCGTAGTCCAGGTTCAGCGGGTCGAGGGTCGCGGTCAGGCGCGCGTAGAGGGCCGGCAGGTTGTCTTCTTCGTTGTAGGCGGGAATGACGACCGACAGTTCCACCTTGCTGTCAGGCGCGTCGCATGCCCTCGGGGGGGCCAGGGGGGCCATGGCGCTGTGGGGGCGCAAGCCGTGCCCGGCCTCGGCCAGCGCGGCCAGGGCGCGACAGAAGCGCAGCGCCGCCTCGGGATCGTCGGTGGGGATGAAGGTGTCGGGAACGGCGCGGGCCTCGATTGTCTCAGACGCCTCGAGGAAGGACACGCGCTCTTGAAGATCCACACCTGTGTGTCGCATAGCGCTCTCTTTCTGGCGAACGCCGATGTATTGCTCGCGCCTCATGATTTACTACGCTGGACAGAGAAGCAATAGGCTGATCATCCCAGGCGATGGTGGATTTTTGGATTTTGGATTTTGGATTTTGGTCTCTGGCAAGGTTTGCGCCTATGCAGGATAGCATCGGGGTATTACGGTGGTGTTCCGGCGGACGCCCATTAATGACGTACGTGCCATGGGGCGGCGTAGAGACGGCCCGGCGGGCGTCTCGACGCCGCCGGGGTCGGGCGGGGTGGCCGGGGCCGGGCGCGCCCGCGCATCGAGCAGGGGCGTGGGGCAACCCGGTTTCCCCGCATCCCCCCAACCGGCGTTGGGGCCCGGTTGCACGAGCATCGGAGAAAGCGAGTATACTTGTGAGGGCGAAGCCCTCCCAGGCCCCACGCCCACGTGGTGCACATCTACAGCAGTCTGGTGCAGCGATGAGTGTGAACCCCGACCGTTCCACGCCCTGGTCCGCCGCGGAGCTGGCCGAGTTAAACGCGCGCTTCCGCGATCGCCCGCCCGAAGCGTTGCTCGTCTGGGCCGCCGGGCGCTTCGGTGAACAGACGGTGCTGACCTGTAGTTTCGGCGGCGCTTCGGGCATGGTGCTGCTCGACCTGATTGCCCGCCAGCGCCTGCCCATCGCCATCCTCTTCCTCGATACCGACCTGCTCTTCCCCGAGACCTACCATCTGGCCGCCGAGGTTGAACGGCGGTATGGCCTGAAGGTCAGGCGCCAGCGCCCGGCCCTCAGCCTGGAGGAACAGGCGCGCCAGCACGGCCCGGAGTTGTACGCCCGCGACCCGGACCGCTGCTGCGCCATCCGCAAGGTGGCCCCGCTGGCCGAGGCCCTGCGCCCCTATCGGGCCTGGATCAGCGGCATTCGCCGCGAGCAGACCGCCCGGCGCGCCGCCACCGAACTGGTCGCCTGGGACGCCCGGCACGGTCTGCTCAAGCTCAGCCCCCTGGCGGCCTGGAGCGAGCGCGAGGTGTGGGCCTACCTGCACGCCCACAATGTGCCCTACAACCCCCTGCTCGACCGGGGCTACCCCAGTCTTGGCTGCGCGCCCTGCACCCGCCCGGCCAGCGCCGACGATCCCCGCGCCGGGCGCTGGAGCGGCTTCGCGAAGACCGAGTGCGGGATCCATGGGTGAGGTGTGGAGGTGTGGAGGTGTGGAGGTGTGGAGGTGTGGAGGTGTGGAACTGAAAACACCTCCACACCTCCACGGCGTGCGCCGGCTTCCCAGATGCGGTATCATTCCCTCCGGCAGCATCCGCCTTTGACGCGCCGGATGCGTCGTGCATCAGGAGGTGTTCAATGACGAACGTTCCCGCTCCGCGCCTGTTGTGGACGCCCTCGCAGGCATTGCAGGACAGCAGTAACATCCGCGCCTATATGCGCTGGCTCGAGGCCACCCGCGGTCTGCGCTTCACCACCTACGACGAGTTGTGGCACTGGTCGGTCAGCGACCTTGAGGCGTTCTGGGAGTCGCTCTGGGAGTACTTTCAGATCCGCTCGGCGACGCCCTACACCCGCGTGCTTTCCAGCCATGAGATGCCTGGCGCGCGCTGGTTCGAGGGCGCCACGCTCAACTACGTGGAGCACGTGTTCCGCCGGGCCACGCCCGACCACCCCGCGGTCCTGTTTCAGTCGGAGCGTCACCCGCTGACGCCAATCGGCTGGGCCGACCTGGAGCGCCAGGTTGCCAGTGTGGCCGCGGCGCTGCGGGGCCTCGGCGTTGGCCCGGGCGACCGGGTGGTCGGCTACGTCCCCAATATCCCCCAGGCCCTGGTGGCCTTCCTCGCCGTCGCCAGCCTCGGCGCGATCTGGTCGAGTTGTTCGCCGGACTTCGGCAGCCCCAGTGTGATCGATCGCTTCAAGCAGATCGAGCCAAAGGTGCTCGTGGCGGTGGACGGCTACCAGTACGGCGGCAAGCCCTTCGACCGGCGCGCCGTGGTGGCCGAGATCCAGGCCGCCCTGCCGACCCTGGAGGCGACCATCTTCGTGCCCTACCTCGACCCCCGGGCCGCGCCGGAGGGCCTCTCCGGGCGCATCCTCCCCTGGGAGGCAGCCCTGGCGACGCCGGGCGAGTTGGGCTACGAACCGGTACCCTTCGAGCACCCGCTCTGGGTGCTCTACTCCTCGGGGACCACCGGCCTGCCCAAGCCGATCGTGCAGAGCCAGGGCGGCATTCTCGTCCAGCACCTCAAGGAGTTGCACCTGCACCTCAACCTGAAACCGGGGGATCGGTTCTTCTGGTACACCACTACCGGCTGGATGATGTGGAACTTCCTCATCGGCGGCCTGCTGGTGGGCGCGACGGTGCTGCTCTACGACGGCAGCCCGGCCTATCCCGACATGGGCGTGCTCTGGCGTTTCGCCGAGGAGAGCCGGATGACCTTCTTCGGCACCAGCGCCGGCTACATCACCGCGCTGATGAAGAGTGACGTTGAACCGGGCCGCCAGTACGACCTGAGCGCCCTCGTCGGCATGGGTTCCACCGGCTCGCCCCTGCCGTCCGAGGGCTTTGAATGGGTCTACGAGCACGTTAAGTCCGACCTCTGGCTGGCCTCGATCAGCGGCGGCACCGATGTGTGCGGCTGCTTCATCGCCGGGGCGCCGATCCTCCCGGTCTACAGCGGTGAACTCCAGTGCCGGGCCCTGGGGGTCAATGCCCAGGCCTACGATACCGACGGCAACAGTGTGATCGGCGTGATGGGCGAACTGGTGATCACCGAGCCGATGCCCTCGATGCCGATCTACTTCTGGAACGACCCCGACGGGAGGCGCTACCGCGAGAGCTACTTCGAGATGTACCCGGGCAAGTGGCGCCACGGCGACTGGGTGGTGATCAACGAACGGGGCGGAGTGGTGATCTACGGCCGCTCGGATAGCACGATCAACCGCCAGGGCGTGCGCATGGGCAGCAGCGAGATCTACCGGGTGGTCGAGGGCCTCCCCGAAGTGCTTGATAGCCTGGTGGTGGACCTGGAGGGGTTGGGCGGCGCGTCGTACATGCCGCTCTTCGTGGTGTTGCGCGAGGGGGTGGAGCTCGACGCGGCCCTGGAGCGCAAGATCAAGGAAGCGATCCGCACGGCGCTGTCGCCGCGCCACGTGCCCGACGCGATCTTCGCCGTGCCCGATGTGCCGCGCACGCTCTCGGGCAAGAAACTGGAAGTGCCGGTCAAGAAGATCCTCATGGGCGTGCCGGTGGAACGGGCGGCCAATCCCGACTCGCTGCGCAACCCCGAGTTGTTGCCGTTTTTTGTGGACCTGGCGGCAAAGCTCAGGGGGTAGTGCTGCGTCCGAAAGTTGGGCCGAAGCATTGGCGCAGCCAATGCTTCGGCCCAACCTGGCGCAACCTATGCTTCAGCTATACCGGGCGAGCGCCGACCCCTCACTCCCCCACGGCAGGCTCAGGGGCGCCGAGGCGGATAATCGCCGCGCGCACCTCGTCGGCGGCGCTCTGCCAGGTGGCCCGCAACCTGGGGTGCGCCTTCGGGTATAGCGGCTCGCCGAAGTAGACGTGCACCTTGAAGGGCCGCGGAATGAGCACCCCCTTGGGCATGACGCGGGTGGTGCCCTCAATGTAGGTGGGGATGACCGGGGTGCCGGGGAACTCGGCGATCAGTTTGCCGATCCCGGCGCGGAAGGGACCGATGGTCCCGTCGGGGCTGCGGGTGCCTTCGGGAAAGAGGAGCAGCACGTAGCCCTCGCGGAGGGCGCGCGCAGCGTGGCGCAGCGGATCCTGGCCCCCGCGCCGGTCGCGGGCGACAGGGATGGCGTTGAACAACACCCGTGAGGCGAACTGCTGCGGCCCGCCCTGGAAGAAATAGTCCTGCGCCGCGGCAGCGACGAACCGCTCCCGCGCGTGGCGGGGCAGCGAGGCGAAGACCACCGCCGTATCGGCGTGACTGCAATGATTGGCGGCGATAATGCACGCCCCCTCAATGGGGATATGCTCGCGTCCCTCAACTGCCGGTCGCGCGTAGATCTGCACGAAACGCACAAACAGGCCAGGAAGGAACCGGGCCGCGACATGGCGGCTTTTGTAGAGGCTCATCGTCTTCCGCCAGATGGTCAAGGAGTGCGGCGCCCGCATCAGGCAACACCTTATTGTACCGCAACTCGCCGTGGCGATGATGGGGGCCGCCAGGGCGTGAGCGGGCCGAGGCAGCGTCCGCCTCCAGTGGCGGAGTCTGGTGCGACTACTCAGGAAGGAATAGCCATGGGCGCGCTCCCCGAGATTCAACTGCACCTGCGTCCCGGCATCATCGAGCTGGGTTGGGGGCATCTCGATCCCGATCTGCTGCCCGCGGACCTGGTCGCCGCGGCGGCGGGGCGCGCGTTGAGCGAGCACGGCGCGGACGCGCTGGCCTACGGCGCGGAACAGGGGCCGGGGCGCCTGATCACCCGGGTGCAGGCGCGGCTGGAACGCCTGGAAGGCGTTGCCCCGCCCGCGGACCAGGTGATGATCACCGGCGGTATCTCTCAGGCCCTGGCGATGCTCTGCACCCTGCTGAGCCGCTCGGGCGATGTGGTGCTGGTCGAAGCGCCGACGTACCATCTGGCCCTGCGCATCTTCCAGGATCACGGGCTGCGGCTGGTGTCCGTGCCGGGCGACGCCCGGGGTTTGCACGTGGAGGCCGCCGGGGCGCTGCTGCAGATGCTGCGCGCCCACAACGAACGGGTGGCCTTTCTCTACCTGACGCCCACATTTAGCAACCCTACGGGGGCAATCCTCGCGCCCGAGCGGCGCCAGGCCCTGGTGGAACTGGCTGCGCGCGAGGGCCTGACCGTGATCGAAGACGACGCCTATGCAGAACTCTGGTACGAGGCCCCGCCGCCGCCGCCGTTGTACCACCTGGCGCCCGGTGGCCCGATCATCCGCCTGGGCACCTTTTCCAAATCGCTGGCCCCTGGCCTGCGCCTGGGCTGGATGCTCGCCGACCCTGATCTGGTACGTCGCTGCTGCCGATCGGGCATGCTCGACAGCGGCGGCGGAGTGAACCACTTTACGGCCACCATCATCGCCACGCTGCTGGAACAGGGGCGCCTCGACTCGCATGTAGCCCGGCTGCGCGAAGCGTTACGCGCCCGGCGCAACGCCCTGCTGGCGGCCCTGGCCCTCCATCTGCCCACCGGCTGCACCTGGCATCCGGTGCTGGGTGGCTACTTCGTCTGGGTGCGCCTGCCGCCGGCGCTCGATACCCTGGCGATGCTGCCCCTCGCCGAAACGGGCGGGGTGGCCTACCTGCCCGGCAGGCGCTTCTATGCCGACAGCGGCGGGCAGAACTATTTGCGCCTGGCCTTCAGCCTGCTCGCGCCTGCCGAGCTTGAAGAAGGCGCGCGGCGCCTGGGCGCCGTGGTGCGCCGCGCCTTGAAGGTCATGGTATAATGGCAGTGGCAGGCGCGTGACATGCCGCCGCTGGGGTGAACCCCCAGAGGAACTTCCCGACTCCTCGCCCCCCCGTGGGTGGAAAGCTGCCCCGCGAAACAGCAAGCGGGGGCGCGCGCGGGGTAACCTGCGCGTGACGCAAGACGGCAACAGCAAGCATTCCCGCCGATGGCCCCTGTGGGCTCAGGTAAGGGCTGAAACGGTTGGTGTAAGAGACCAACGGCGCCGGCAGCAATGTCGGCGGCCAGGCGACTGCGCCGGCTGAGGGGGAGCAAGGTGCGTGGGGCGGGCTCATCGGTGGAAGTCGCAGCGCGACGTCTGGACCACCCCGCTCGCTCGCACCGCAGCCGCGCGGGCAACCCGGGTAACACCCGGCGCGCCACAAGCGGCCTCCGCAACGCGGAGAGAGAGATGGCGGCACACGACAGAATCGGGGGTACCGTCACGCGCCCCATCCGGTGATCATCCTGCTACGGCTCGTTCCTGTTCCGGCGGCGCCGAGGCGCCGCCGGTTTGATTCGCGGTTCCTTCCAGGCCACGGGAAGCCATCGGCGATACCTGGGCCATGGGCAGTTCAATCGTGAAGGTAGAACCCCTCCCGGGGGCGCTTTCCACGCTGATCGTGCCGCCCATCAATTCGACGAGCCGCCGGCTGATGGCCAGGCCCAGACCGGCGCCGCTCACCTGGCGGGCCGGCGTCTCGACCCGGCGGAACTCCTGGAAGATCATTTCAAGATGCTCAGGGGCGATGCCAATGCCCGTATCGGCGACGCTCAGGCGCACCCGGTCGTTGGCGCGGCACGCGCGCACGGTGATCTGTCCCTGTTCGGTGAACTTGATGGCGTTGCTGAGCAGATTGGTCACGATCTGCTCCAGGCGCGTCTTGTTGCCCTGCACCAGGGGAAGATCGGGGGCGATCTCCAGTTCAAAGGCCAGCCCGCGTTCGCGGATCTGCGGTTGCAGTTGCCCGATAACGTTGGCGACGACGTGACGCATATTTACCGGTTGCACCTCAACGTGCAGGTGACCGGCCTCGGCGCGGGTGAAGTCGAGGATGTCGTTGATCATGCGCAAAAGTGTGGTGCTGCTCATGTGCATGTACTGAAGCGGCTCGGTGAAGCGCTCGTCGAGCGGCCCGTAGACCCCGCGCCGGAACATCTCGATGTACCCGATAATCGAGGTCAGGGGGTTGCGGAGTTCGTGGCTGACGCTGGCGAGGAAGGAGGTCTTCAGGCGATCGGCCTGGCGCACCTCGTCGTACAGGCGCGCGCGCACCACGGCATCGGTGATCAACTCGCCGATCGTCTCCGCGACGCGGGGCAACGCCGCGCTGCCCGGCTGCGCCGTGCTGGTACCGAGGGCCAGCATGCCCAGGGGCGCTCTCTGGTGGAAGAGGGGTACCAGCAACAGCCGTTGGATCCCCTCGCTGGCAATGGCGCGGCCCAGGGTGCTCGCCGCCGTCACCGGGTCACTCAGGTCGAGGAGGTGACTCTCGCCGGAACGTAGCATGGCAATCAGGGCCTGCGCTTCCGCGCCGTCAATGGACTGGCCCTCGTAGCCCCGGCCCTGGTTGGCGGTAATATCGGCCACCACATCGAACCGCGCGCCGTCGGGGGCCAGCAATCCAACTGTCACACGATCCCAGACCCCGGCGGCGGCGATGGTCGCGGCGGCGGCGCGCACCAGTCCTTCGGCGTCAGGCGCGGTATTGGTTACGCGAGCCACCCGGTTGATGAGGCTCAACTCGGCCAGATGTTGCACCCGGCTTTGCTCGGCGCGCATGCGCTCGCTCACGTCGCGCAACAGCAGCAGCGCGCCGGCCACGGCGCCATTGGCCGCTTTCAACGGCCGAAGGCGGACCTCGATCGTGCGCGTGTCCTTCTCAGTGTAGCTTGCCAGATGGGTGGACGTCTGGCACAAACTGCCCAGGATGGGTTGCAGGGCCGTGCCCAGGGGCTTCCCCTCGAGCAATGCCGGCAACGACCTTCCCACGGCCGCCCGCTCGTCCGTTCCGAGCATATCCGCTGCCGCGCCATTGATCTCCGCCACGCGCCGATCATTGTCGAGTACGATGATCCCATCAGGCAGCGCCGCCAGGGCCTCGCGCGCCACCAGCGGCTCCAGATCGACGACCCGCGAGTGGACGGTGGTGTAGAGAACGATCAACCCGCTGAAAAAGAGCAGGATCGGCGTGGGATCATCCGGGCCAATCGGTCGCGCTCCGGCCAGATAGGCCACGTTTCCCGCCGTTGGAACGAGCGAGGCGATCAGCATGAGCCAGGCCAGGCGCCGCTGTGGCGCTGGCGCTCGCGCGGCTGCCCGGGCCAGGAGGGCAACGCTCACGATGAAACAGCAATACGCATAGACCGTGTGCACCCAGAACACCGGCCCCCAGGTTGGTTGCAGCCACACAAAGCCGCGGCTCGTGTCTGGCGCAACGTCTGTCCACCAGAGCTGGTGCAGACTGTTGCTCATCGCCAGCACGAAGAAGACCGCGGCGGGCACGAAGATCGCCGTGAGCACCGGGAGATGGCGTCGCCAGCGCTGCCCGCTGTACGCCAGGGCCAGCAGCAGCCACGCCGGCATAATCAGGGCGATCCCGCCTACCTGCATCAAGGCCCAGAATACCGTCCCCTCGAAGCTGGGGTCGGCGATCGCCAGCGCCCGCGCGCTACACCAGTAAGCCAGCGCGCCCATCAGCAGCGTAAAGGGGCGACTGCTCCGGTAGTACCGCCGGCGCCAGGCATACGCCGCGAGCAAGCTGGCGGCGATCGCCAGGGTGAGGTAAAGCGCGACAAACGGTCCTTCAGGCATGGAAGCATACCTCTGGCGTTGCCCGCTCCTGGTCGGCGATGGAAAGCGGAAATGGTGGGGGCAAGGTCCGCTGATCTGACTATACCAACGTGGGCAGAGCCGGTTTTTCCTGATCGATTCTGAGCACTTCGGGCGGTTTGCTCGCTTCGCGCGACAGGCGGAGCAAATAGACGAACCGCGGTCCCTGTCCGTGGCGCTGCTGGCAGCCTGGGCGCCCCCGGCGATGTGGGCCGGACCCCAACCGTATTGTAGCCAGTTCCCCCTCGTTTTCGGTTTATAATCTATTCATCCTTCCATCGTATGGTCTGTTTCACGCCGAGGTGAACCTGGCCGGTTGGAGGCGTAGGGGAAAACCGGGTTTCCCTACGCACCCGCCCGATGGGAGGATGCGGGAGGGCTTCAGGGCGGCAAGCGGCGCAGCCCTGTCGGACCTGAGGTTGGGGAGAAGAACCTCTGGCCCCGCCGCAGTGGTTGGAAGGCAAGTCCGGGGCAACCCGGCAGTCCCATCCCCTGCCGGATGGCGTAGCGCGCCAGGAGAGAGGCGCCGATGAGCGTGACCCTGGCCACCGTGACGGTGGCCGTACTACTGATAGCCGGTTATGCCCGCGAATGGGCGCGCCTGCGCGCCCGCCCCCGTCTCGCGCCGCCCGACCCGGCGCCCGCCGACGCGCCGCTGGTCTCGCTGCTGATCCCCGCGCGCAACGAGGAACGCAGCATCGGGCGCTGCGTGGCTGGCGCCCTTGCCCAGCACTATCCCCGCTTCGAGGTGCTGGTGCTGGACGACGCCTCCACCGATGGGACGGCGGACGTGCTGGCGGGGTTCGCTCACGACCCGCGTCTGCGTGTGCTTCACGGCCAAACGCTGCCCCGGGGGTGGGTCGGCAAGAGCTTCGCCTGCAAACAGTTGAGCGAACAGGCGCGAGGCGAGTGGCTGTTGTTTCTCGACGCTGACACCGTGCCACAGCCTGATCTGGTGGCCGCGCTCCTGACGCACGCCCGGCGGCGCAACCTTGATCTGGTAACGATCTGGCCCTTTCTGGAACTGGGGACCTTCTGGGAACGGGCGATGCTACCGCCCTTCCTGGCTTTCATTACCACCATCTACCCGATTGAACGCTTCGAGCATCCCGCCACGCGGCCCGACGAGGTGCTGGCGAACGGGCAGTGCATCTTCGTGCGCCGCGCGGCCTACGAGGCGATCGGCGGTCACGGCGCGGTCCGCAACGAAGTGTTGGAAGACGTGCATCTGGCCCAGGCCATCCGCGCGGCGGGTTTCCGGGTGGGCGGCGCCGAAGGTCCGGAGTATCTCAGCACCCGGATGTACCACAACGGGCGCGAAGTTGCCGAGGGTCTCGCCAAGCACGCGGCAGCGGGGGCGCGGAACAGCGGGGCGCGTTCGTGGCAGGCGGCCGTGTGGCAACTGCTGCTGGCCTGGGGGCCGCTCACGCTGATCTGGGTGGGGGCGGCGCTGCTGGCAGGCGGGGCAGGTGACGGGGCGGCATTTGTGCTGGTCGCTGGCCTTCTGACCTGGGTGGCGGGGTTGTGGTTCTGGGGCGCCATGTACCGGCGCCAGTACCGGCTCAGCCCACGCTATGCCCTGCTCTGGCCATTCGGTTTGCTGGCCTATCTGGCGGTGGCCCTGCGGGGAATGTGGCGCGTGCGCAGCGGGCGGGGGGTGAGCTGGAAGGGCCGCACCTATGCCGGATAACAAAGTGTGGGAGGGCCCGGCCCTCCCACACTCTCCCGATGTTCGGGACCTTTGCCATGATAGAGCTGAGGACCGAACGGGCCCTTACTCCTCCTCTTCCTCCCTGGCGCGCTCGCGGCGGATCAACTCCGGTTCGACCGGCACTTCTTCAATGGGCCCCTCGGCCACGGCGGCGCGCACCGGTGTGAGCGAGATCAGCACCTCATCGCCATCGGTCAGGATCTTATAGGCTGGCGCGGGCGGAATGTCGCGCACGTGGATGGTCTTGTCGAGCGTATCGAGGCCGCTGACGTCCACGTCAATATGCTGGGGCACATCGGCGGGCAGGGCCTCGACCATAACCGTATGGAGCGCGTGGTTGATCAGGGCGTCGCCGCGCGCCACCAGGGGCGAGGCGCCAACGGCCACCACGGGCACTTCCACGTGAATGGCCTTGCGCAGATCCACCACCTTGAAATCAATGTGAATAATATCGCGCGTCACGGGGTGTCGCTGCACCGCCTGCACAAAGGCGGCCTTCCTGGCCGCGCCCATGTGCAACTCGATCAGGGCGGTCTTGCCGGCCTTGCGGTACACCGCCAAAAAAGCGCGCCCATTGACCTGCACCGAGGCAGGCTCGATGCCTTTGCCGTAGACCGTCGCCGGGATCAGCCCCCGGGTGCGCAGGTGCTTGACTTGTTTGCCCAGCACCTCGCGGGGCTGGACATCGAGGGTGAACTGGGTAGCCATGCTGTTCCTCATCTCGTGGGGCCGGCTGGCCCGCACAATACTCCCACAGCGGTAGAACGAAAGCCGGCGCGCGCCGGCCCGAAGCAGCAGTGTAGCACAGGCTGGCGTTCTTTTCAAGGAACGAAAACACTACGGGTGCGACGAAACGTCTTGCACGCTCCCACTCGCCCGGCGGCTGAAGCCGCGGGCTAACGTCCTGCGAAGCCGGCCTGCGCCGGCTTCAGCAGGCTACGAAGGTAGCCTTCGCAAGGCTAGCCGGAGCCTTCAGGCGCCCGGCGGGCCGCTGGCGGGGGTTGCGGTGGCCGCAGGCCCCCTCCGAACCTCCTCCCAGCGGAAGCCGCGGCAAGTGACAACGTGATAGGGCGAATACCGGTGGATATGCTTAGTCTTCATCTCGTCACACCCAGGGCAAAGAACATACTTGACTCATCACCGATAGAGTGATATTCTTGTCCGGAACAAATGATAGGCGCTGCTCCTCGTTAGGCGCGGATCGCTTGCGAATACAGGTCATTGCTCCGACCCGTCGAAAGACGCTAAGGGGTACACGGTATGCCTCGGCTTAAGGGGTATACTAAGATGACTGCGGCACCTCCGCCACGTCGCAAACGATCTTAAGCTCAACCAGGGGGAGACACGCAGGCATCGTTGCTTGCACGTGCCCCTCTGGCTGAGGCCAGAGGGGCTTTTGAATGAGGAGTTATATGGACGACGGTCATCCAGGTCGGCGGTGCAATGGTGCGCTGACAATCTGCGCCTGTGCCTGTTTCATCGGTGGCGCCCTCCCCCGTCGCTAGACCCGGGTGGTGTTGGGTTGCGCCCCGGTGAGGCCGGCCTCACCGGGGCCTTTTTGTGTCCTCCTGGCGCGGTTTGTCTTCCTCCTCGCGCCGCTGTTCCTTTCCGACAAGCTGAAAACCGGTAGCCGTTCCCGTCCGAACCCGTCGGCCTGACGCCGATGCGGTGACGTTTCACCCCCTGGTGGTCAGGGGTGGCTTCGGGACGCCCTGAGGCGGCGAAAGGCGGGTTACGCGCCTTCCTCACGGAGGTGCGCTGGCTTCGCTGTGCCCTTTGAAGCCTGAAAGGAGGAACCTCTGATGTTGATGCTGCGCTGGACCCTCGATGCCAACGGGCGCCTGACGGCCACCGTCGTGCGCCTGCCGACGAAGACGCGCCCGCTTGCCCTGCTCGGCACGCCGCCGCAGGCCCCGTCCGCCGTCCGTTCGGCGCAAACCGTGACCACGGCACGGGCGGCATCCGCGCGGGCTGATCGCGAGCCTGAACCTGAGGTGCACCGGGGCGGATCTGGGAGGTTACAGCCCTCCGAAGCCCTCCTCTGAGGTGAACATAGGCGGGTAGGGCCGCAACCGCTGCGGCCGTACGAGGGCCGGTTTTCATCGGGCGTTGTGCGCCATGCGTATGACCATCTGATATGAGCGCGGAAGAATGCCGATCTTCCTGCCCCCTTTCCGGCAGGAGGGTGGGGAAACCCGGTTTCCCCACGCCCGTACTTGCGGAGAAGGTCCGGGAGGGCCTGGTCCTCCCAGAACGTCCCTGGAAAGGAACGGCTTATGCTTGCGACCATGCTTCTGTATCGCCGGTCAACCATCCGCTGGTTGTTGATCGAAGCCGTACAGCGCGCCTGGCGCCGCCACGAGGTGATTGTACCGCTCTACCGGCGGCTGGCGGCGCGCGCCCCCGATGAGCAACGCGAGAGCCTGTTGCTCCAGATGGCCGAAAGGGAACGCCGTCACCAGTTGCGCTACGAGCGCATGCTGTCGCGGCTGCGCGCGCCGTTGCCCAGGGGTGTCAATCTGTTCGACCGCCTCTGGTTGTGGCTGCTGCCGCGCTGCGGACCGGACCTGGCGCTGCGCTGGGCCGCCTGGGCCGAGCGGCGCGATACCCGGGCGATCCTCGAAGCGGCAATGCTGCTGCGCAGTATTCTTCGCGGCCGTTGAACCGGCCACGAGAAGCCCCTGGCAACGATGAGGTTGCCCTCAACCTGGCGACATGGACCATGTTTCAGTCCAATAGCTTTTTGTGTCAGGAGGCTGCCGATGCGCGCGACCTTTCCCGATGCCGGCGTGCTGCGCCCGCGCTTCAAACTCACGCCCTGGGACCTTGTCGTCGTCCCGCTGGTGATCGTGGTCATTCTGCTGCTCACAATCGCCTTTCGCGGCGCGGCGCAACCGTTCGACGCCGCCACGCCCGATCTCACCGTTAGCCTGGACCCGCGCAACCTGCCCTACTATGGGCTGCGGACGGTGTTCCGCATGTTCCTCGCGGTGCTGTTGAGCCTGCTTTTCACGTTCACCGTGGCGACGCTGGCCGCCAAATCGCGGCGCGCCGAGGTGGTCATCATCCCGGCGCTGGATTTCCTCCAGTCGTTGCCGATCCTGGGCTTTTTGACCGTGACCACGGCCATCTTCCTGGGCGTGTTCCGCGGCAGCCTGCTGGGGCTTGAAGCTGCCAGCATCTTCGCGATCTTCACCTCGCAGGCCTGGAACATGGCCTTTAGCTTCTACCACTCGTTGATCACCACGCCCAGGGAGTTGCGAGAAGCCGCCGCGGTGCTGCGCCTCTCACCGTGGAAGAAGTTCTGGAAACTTGAGGTTCCCTTCGCAATGCCGAGCCTGATCTGGAACACGATGATGTCGGTGTCGGGCGGATGGTTCTTCGTGGTCGCCTCCGAGGTCATCTCGGTGGTCGGGCGCGACAATGACCAGTATCTGCCAGGGGTTGGCTCATATATCGCCCTGGCCATCGAACAGGCTAATGTGGCCGCCATGGTCTATGCCGGTCTGACTTTGCTGATCATCGTCCTGATCTATGACCAGTTGATCTTCCGTCCGATCGTCGCCTGGGCCGAGAAGTTCAAGGTCGAGCAGTCCGAGGCGCAGGAAGTGGCGCAGTCGTGGATGCTGCGCCTGTGGCAGCGCTCGGGGTTCGCCGGCAACCTGAATGCCATTGGCGCTGCCGTGCAACGCGCCCTTCCACCCCTCCCGGTCAGAGAAGATCCTGGCCCGCGGGTGGAGGTAAGACCCGATCGCCGACCGATTGATCGGGTCATTGACCGGGTCTGGTACGCGCTGGTCATCACTGTGACGCTATGGGCGGTCTGGTTTCTGGCGGTCTACATGTTTGGGCCGGGGTTGGGCTTCGGCGACGGTCGGGTGCTGGCGGCGAACCCGAATGTGAACAGCGGTCTCGACCCGGAGATTGCGCGCCAGTTTGCTGCGTTCGGGGTGACGGTCAACGCGGATCAGACGGTCTGGCTGTCGGAGGTTTGCGCGGCGACGGCCGGCGGAACGCAGGTAAGCGGAGGCATGGCGGGGCTGTTGCGCGACGAGCGCGTCGGTGCGCCGGAGGATCTGGCCGCGGCCTGCGCGATACCTATGGCGCCGGCGGGCAAGGTCGCCTGGTCCGAGGTGCTGACGTGCCTCTGGCTCGGGTTGCTCACGACGATGCGCGTGGTGATCTGGATCGGTATCTCCACCCTGGTGTGGACGCCCATTGGCGTCTGGATCGGCTTGCGCCCGCGGGTCGCCCAGTTCGTGCAGCCGCTGGCGCAGTTCGCGGCGGCCTTCCCGGCCAATCTGCTCTTTCCCATCGCGGTGGTGCTTATCGCCACCTATGCGTTGCCGCAGAACCTGTTTCAGGCCCCGCTGATGATCCTGGGGGCCCAGTGGTACATCCTGTTCAATGTGATCGCCGGCACGGTCGCCATCCCCAACGATCTGAAAGAGGCTACCCGCGTCCTGGATCTACGGGGGTGGGCCTGGTGGCGCAAACTGATCATTCCGGCGATCTTTCCGGCCTTTGTGACCGGCGGGATCACGGCGTCGGGAGGCTCGTGGAACGCCTCGATCGTCTCCGAGGTCGTGTCGTGGGGCGGCACGACCCTCACCCTCAGCGGTCTGGGGGCCTACATCGCCCACTGGAGCACCGGCGAGTTCAACCCGCACGTCGGGCTGGGCATGCTGGTGATGGGTCTGCTCGTCCTGGCCTTCAACCGCCTGTTCTGGCGCCGGCTCTACGCCCTGGCCGAGACGCGCTTCCGCCTGGATTAGGGCGCCCGTTCATCGCGTGTGTCGGGCAGGAGCCTGGGGCAGCCGGCTTGCCCCACTCCTCCAACCGACCGGGGAACGAGGGTTCCTGGGAGGGCCGGGCCCTCCCGGACCCTCCCCTCAGGCAGGGGTGTGGAGCAACCGGGTTGCCCCACCCTCAACCGACCGAGGACACGAGTTCCTGGGAGGGCAAGGCCCTCCCGGACCCTCCCGAAAGGAGCATCACATGGCAACGACCCTGACACCAAAGACAACCGCGAGCGTCGGAAAAGCCATCCTGAGCGCCCGCAATCTGCACAAGATTTTCAAGACGCCCGAAGGCAACGATCTGCTGGTGCTCGACAACATCAATCTGGATCTGGCGGAGGGCGAGATTGTCGCCCTGCTGGGGCGCTCCGGCTCCGGCAAGTCTACGTTGCTGCGCTGCCTGATCGGGCTGATCTCCCCTTCGACCGGCGAGGTGCGTTATCGTAACCGGCTGGTAACCGGACCAATGCCGGGGATGGCGATGGTTTTCCAATCCTTCGCCCTCTTCCCCTGGCTGACGGTGCTGGAAAACGTGGAACTCGGCCTGGAAACGCAGGGGGTCCCGGAAGGCGAGCGCCGGCGCCGGGCGCTGGCGGCAATTGACCTGATCGGTCTTGACGGGTTCGAGAGCGCGTATCCGAAGGAACTGTCCGGCGGCATGCGCCAGCGGGTGGGCTTTGCCCGCGCCCTGGTGACCAACCCCGACGTGCTGTTGATGGATGAGCCATTCTCAGCGCTCGATGTGCTGACCGCCGAGAACCTGCGCGCCGAATTGCTCGATCTGTGGGAGGAGCGGCGCATTCCGACCAAAGCGATCCTGATGGTCACGCATAACATCGAAGAGGCGGCGCTGATGGCCGACCGGGTGCTCATCCTCAGTTCCAATCCCGGACGGATCATCAGCAGCCAGCAGATCGATCTGCCGCGCCCGCGCGATCGCAACGATCCCGCATTTCTCGCCACCGTCGAGACGATCTACCGGGCGATGACGACCCCGGAGGCGGCATTCGTCAGCGCCGCGGCCGTGGGGTTCGATCATGCCGGCCTGGGCATGCGCCTGCCCGAAGCGGAGGTGGCCCGGATCATCGGGTTGATCGAACGGGTTGACGCCGGTCCGGATCGCGGGCGCGATGATCTGCCGGTGCTGGCCGCGGATATGCAACTCGATGCGGACGATCTCTTCCCGATCACCGACGCGGCCGAGTTGCTGGGCTTCGCGCAGACCCGCGAAGGCGACATTACCCTGCTGCCGGAGGGGGTGAAACTGGCGCGGAGCGACATCCAGGAGCGCAAGGTCATTTTTGCCGAGCATCTAATGAACCGCGTGCCGCTGGTGGCGCATATCCGGCGCGTGCTGGCCACCCGGCCCGATCACCGCGCGCCGCGCGAGCGGTTCCTGAGCGAACTGGAGGACTTTATGGGCGCAGATGAGGCCGAGCGCACGCTCGACACCGCCATTGACTGGGGGCGCTACGCCGAACTCTTTGAATACGACGCGCGCGAGGGGCGGCTGCGGTTGCCGGAGAACGGCGGGTGAGGCCATATGAACCTGGCCGTGCTGGCCTGGCGCCCGGCGCAACAGGGCCGTGGATCGCGTATCATAAGAGCCGGGCGGCGCTGGCGCGTCACGCCGGGCAAGAATTGGTTCCAAAGGGACCTTGCCCCTTCCGGTCTGGACGGTGTGCCTGGCGGCGCCTGCGGCGCTCCTGACGTGGAGGGGAGACGAACGGAGAGGTTGTAATGCAGGATGTCGTCACCGAGTTAATGCGCCTGTTGGGACCGGTCAATCTCGACGTGATCTTCCGGCTCGTCCTGACGATGGCGCTCTGTGGGATGGTGGGACTCGAGCGCTCCGGGCACGAGCGCGCCAGCGGGTTTCGCCCGCACATTCTGGTCGGGTTGGGGGCCTGTCTGGTGACGATGGCCGGGGCCTATGGCTTCAGTGACCTGACCGGCGAACGTGATGCCCTGCGGGTGGCCAGTTACGTCGTTTCGGGGATCGGGTTCATGGGCGCCGGGGCGATCCTGCGCCACGGGACGACGGTGCGCGGCCTGACCACCGCCGCCACCCTGTGGGGCTGCGCCGGTATCGGGGTGACGGTGGCGACAGGGTTGGGATGGCTGGCGATCGTCGGTACGTTGCTGTTCCTCTTCACCTTGACGACCCTCGAGTGGGTCGAAGCGCGGCTCAACTTCGGCGGGCCGGTGAGTCGTCTGCGCATTCATCTCCACGATGATAACCGGGCCGTCGGCAAGGCCCTCGACGCCCTCGCCCGCCTTGGCGCGCCGGTCAAACGCGCAACGGTGCTGCCCGGCGCCGGAACCTCGGCGCTGCTCGATGTCGAACTCACGCGGGCGCTCACCGCGACGCAGGCGCCACTGCTGGCAAAGCAGTTGTTGACGCTCAAAAAGTATGTCGCGCAGGTTGATACGGCCATCGCGCCACTGGACGAGCCGGCGGATGCTGAGGAACCCGATGAGGCGCCGGGCGCCGAGGAGGTGGTGCCGCTCAATCTCAGCGATGAGGATCTCCTCCAGGATCTTAACGAGCCGGATCAGGAGGAGCGCCGTCCGGCGCAGCGGACATGAAGATTACGAATTAAATCCGGTATAGCCCGCGCAGGCGGGCTTCGCATCGGTAGCCCGCGGCTTCAGCCGCCGGGCCATAAGGCGAATACCGGTTTATATTCTTAATCTTCATACCAGACGTGAAAATAGGCGGGTAGGGCCGCAGCGCGCTGCGGCCGTACGGGGGCCGCAGCGCGCTGCGACCGTACCGTATGGCCGCAGCGCGCTGCGGCCGTACGGGGGCCGCAGCGCGCTGCGACCGTACGGTACGGGGGCCGGTTTTCATCGCGGCGTTGTGCGCCATGCGTATGACCGTCCGATGCCATTTTGGATTGTGGATTGCCGAATTGGAGTCCCAATGAGACCTGGCGGGGGTTGCGGAGGCCGCAGGCGCTCGAAGATCTTTTCTCCCTGGTGCGGCGATCGTCAAGCCGGAGCGCCCGGGTTTGAACCTTGCCTCGGCACCAGATCGGCCATGATCCGCCCCGCGGCGCGCAGGTCGGTGAGCAGGGCGCTGCCCAGGGCCACGGCGGCGGCCCCGGCGTCGAGGAGGGCGCGGGCATCGGCGGCGCGCATCACCCCGCCGCCGCCGATCAGCGGCAGGTCCACCGTCCCGGCCAGGGGGGCCACCGCCCGCAGCCCCAGGGGCCGCAG
>JAOACN010000114.1 GCA_026417815.1 Chloroflexaceae bacterium
GTCCGACGCCCTTGGGCCCCAGCAACCACTTGTGACCGTTGCTCACCAGGTAGTCGCAGCGCAGGGTGGCGACATCAAGCGGCAATTGCCCCAGGGCCTGCGCGGCATCGAGCAGCACCTCGACGCCGTGGGCGCGGGCCATGGTCACGGCCTCGACAAGCGGCAACCGCGTCCCCGTCTGGGAACTGACCACGCTCACCGCCAGCAGGCGCGTGTGCGGGGTCAACGCCGCGGCAAGGCTGGCAAGGGTGGTTTGCGGATCGCCCGACAGGGAGAAGCGGCGCAGCCGCAACCGGCCACGGGCGGCCAGGTAGCTGAAGGGATGTTCGATGGCCGGATGCTCCTGATCGCTGATCACCACCTCGTCGTCGGGATGCCAGGCGATGCCGGCAGCCACCAGGTTCACGCCATCACTGGCATTGCCGGTGAGGGCCAGGGTCGCCGGAGGCGCGCCGATCAGCGCCGCCAGGCGCGCGCGCACTCGTTCTCGCGTCTCCAGAAGGTCATAATGGGCAAAGTAGCCCTCACGCTCGTAGCGCGCCACGGCGCTCAGGTAGCGCCGCAAAGCCGGTTCTGGCATCAAGCCATGGGTGCCCAGGTTGAGATAGGTCAGATCGGCCAGGGCCGGAAAATCGGCGCGAACGGGGCTGAACATCGGTTCCTCCATGCTCCCGGTACGTTTATGGAGACAACGACTCCCTATAATACGACCAGCCAGTCGCTCGCGCGGCGCGGCGGACCGAAGAGCTTATGCTACAATGCAGCCATGTCGCAGGCGCGACGCCCGACAGGATGCTTGTGGCGGGAAGGGCCGCCGATCAGCCACGCAGAGGAGGCCACGTATGCGCAAGAAGATCAGCATTATCGGGGCAGGGTTCGTCGGATCCACGACTGCTCACTGGTGCGCTGCCGCAGAACTGGGCGACATTGTTCTGCTCGACATCGTGGAGGGCATCCCCCAGGGCAAGGGGCTTGACCTGTACCAGGCCGGGCCAATTATGGGCTTTGACGCGCGGATCACCGGAACTAACGACTATGCTGACACCGCCAACTCCGATGTGATTGTCGTCACCTCGGGCGCCCCGCGCAAGCCGGGGATGAGCCGGGAAGATCTGATCAAGGTGAATGCCGACATCACCCGCGATTGCGTCACGAAATCGGCGCCCCTCTCGCCCAATGCGGTGATCATTATGGTCAACAACCCGCTTGACGCCATGACCTACGTGGCCGCCGAGGTCAGCGGTTTCCCCAAGGAGCGGGTGATGGGTCAGGCCGGCGTGCTCGACAGCGCCCGCTACCGCACCTTCATCGCCATGGAGACCGGGGTCAGCGTGGAGGACATTCAGGCGATGCTGATGGGCGGCCACGGCGACGAGATGGTCCCCCTGCCGCGCTTCTCGACCATCGGGGGTATCCCGGTGACGGAGTTCATCCCCAAGGAGCGGCTCGACGCGATTGTTGAGCGCACGCGCAAAGGAGGCGGGGAGATTGTCAATCTGCTCAAAACGGGCAGCGCCTACTATGCCCCCGCCGCGGCCACTGCCCAGATGGTCGAGGCGGTCCTCAAGGACAAGAAGCGGCTCATCGCCGTTTCGGCGTATCTCACCGGGCAGTACGGGCTTTCCGATATGTACTTCGGCGTGCCGGTGATCCTGGGCGCCGGCGGCATTGAGAAGATTATCGAACTGCCGCTCAACGAAGAAGAAATGGCCCTGCTCAAGAAGTCGGCGGACGCGGTTCGCTCGACCATTGAGACCTTGAAGACCCTGTAACCTGGCCAGAGGCGTGCGCGCGCGGCGCGCACGCCTCCCATTCCCTCGCAGGAGATCCGTGAAGGCGACGACGGCAAGGAACCTTGCTCCTCAAGTCGGAACAAGGGTAGAGCACTGGCGCTTCCCCGGCGGGGAACGCTTCTACACCGTGGCCCGCTGGTTGACGGTGGCCCTCCTGGCAGCAGTGACCGGGCTGCTCAGCGGCGCGCCTCCGTGGCCAGTCACGGCGGCAAGCGCGCCGCTGGTGATCGTGCTCTGGGCCTACGCTGGCTTCAGCCTGCTCACCACGGTGGCGCTGTTCCTTCCCGCCGCCGGCTACCTGCTCGGCCTGGCCTACATCGTCGATTTGTTGTTCATCGCCCTGATGACCTTCTTCGGCGGCGAACAGGTGGTCATCTTTTTTCCACTCTACCTGATTCCCCTCATCAACGCGGCTCTCCGTCACTCACGGGTAATCAGCCTGTTCTCCGGCCTGTTCGCCGCCCTGCTCTACGTGCTCGCCTTCCTGGGCTGGCGCCTGATCATCGCCGCCGAGAGCGCCCTCCCCATCAACACGCTCGATAGCGTGGCCCTGGGTCTGCGCGCCCTCACCCTGGTCTACGTGCCGTTCCTCACCAGCGGGCTTGCCGAGCGCTGGAGCGAGAACAACCGCGCCAGTGTGGTGCAGGCGCGCCAGCAGGCCGAACAGGCCCTGGCCGAGGCGCGCGCTTACCGTGATCAGATGCGCTCGCTCTACGAGGTGGCCTATACCCTCTCTACGACGGTGGACTACCGTCAGGTCCTGGAGACCACGCTGCGCGAAAGCCGCAAACTGGTGCCCTTTTCGGCCGGCTTCGTACTGCTGGCCTCCGGCCAACCCGACGAACTTTACGTCGCCGCCAGCCAGTCGCTCACGCCAGCGGATCAGTCACGGCACATCACGGTGAGCAGTGGATTGTTCGCCGCCCTGCGCAGCAGCGAGGCCCGTATCGTGCCCGATGTGGCCCGCGAACCTGATTTGCAGAGCTTCGAGACCCTGAGCGCCTGCACGCGCGCCTGTCTCATCCCGCTGCGCGCCGGGCTGCGCACCTACGGCCTGCTGGTCGTAGCCAGCGAGGCGCCGGACGCCTTCCCCGGCGAACAGGTCGCCAACCTGACCGCCCTCGCCAACTACGCAATTATGGCGCTGCACAACGCCCAGTTGATCTTTGATCTGAAAGAGGAGCGCAACAAGCTGATTTCCAAGGAAGAGCAGGTGCGCCACCAGCTCGCCCGCGATCTCCACGATGGCCCCGCCCAGGCCCTGGCGGCGATCACCATGAACGTGGAGTTCATCAAGCGCCTGCTGGAGCGTGATCCCGACCGGGTCGTCGAGGAGCTTGACAAGCTCAGTAGCCTGGCCAAGCGCACCACCTACGAGGTGCGCACCATGCTCTTCGAGTTGCGGCCGCTGGTGCTGGAGAGCCAGGGCCTCCGCGCAACGCTCGAGCAGTATCTGGAGCGCTTCAAGAATGGCGCCAGCGAACCACGGATCCTCCTTGAAGCCGGTGATCTGAGCGACGTGCGTCTGGGGAGCAAGGCCGAAGGCACGCTGTTCAACATCATCCAGGAAGCGATCAACAACGCGCTGAAGCATGCCCAGGCCGCGCACATCTGGGTGCGCCTAAGCCGCGAAGGGGATCACCTGGTGACGGTGGTGGAAGATGACGGCGCCGGGTTCGATATGCAAAGCGTGTTGCGCTCCTACGAGAAGCGCGGCTCCTTCGGTCTGCTGAACATTGACGAGCGCGCGCGCCTGGTCGGCGGGCATGCCGAGATCGCCTCAACCCCGGGCAAAGGCACCACCGTCAAGGTTATCGTGCCGATCGAGTCGTGAATCCTTACTTGAATCCCCAGCGCGTGCGCGCCGCTCTGCGGGCCCTCGACCTGCGCCCGACGCGGGGCATGGGGCAGAACTTTCTGATTGACCCCGGGGCCCTGACCACCATTGTCGAGGCCGCCGACCTGCGGCCCGATGACCTGGTGATCGAGGTCGGGCCGGGCCTCGGCGTGCTGACCTGGGAACTCACCCGGCGCGCCGGCTTCACCATCGCCGTTGAGCTCGATAAGCGCCTGGCGGCGCGCCTGCGCGACGAATTCGCGGGCGCGCCGTTAGCGATCGTGCAGGCCGATGTGCTGCGGGTCTCCCCTGGCGAACTCCTCGCCGCCGCCAGGCGCCAGCCGCCCTACAAACTGGTGGCCAACCTGCCCTACGCCATCACCGCGCCCGTGTTGCGTCACTTCCTCGAGGCCCGCGAACCGCCCGATCTGAGCGTGGTGCTGGTACAGTGGGAAGTTGCCGAGCGCATCACGGCGGCGCCTGGCGACCTGAGCGTGCTCGCCCATGCCGTGCAACTCTACGCCGCGCCCGAGATCGTTGCCCGGGTGCCGGCCAGCAGTTTCTATCCGCAACCGGCGGTCGACTCGGCGGTGCTGCGCCTGCGCCGCCGCGACGCCCTGCCGGTCGACGTGGCCGATGTGAACGCCCTCTTCCGCGTCATCAAAGCGGGCTTTTTGCACCCCCGCAAACAACTCGGCAATGCCCTGGCCGGCGGCCTGGCCGCCCTGGGCGTCAGGATCTCGCGCGAGCAGGCCCTGGATGCGCTGGAGCGCGCCAGCATCGCCCCTACGCGCCGCGCCGAAACCGTTACCCTCGCCGAATGGGCCGCCCTTACCCGCGCCCTGGCGCCATTTCTAGAGCACTGACCGGAAAAAAAGAACCCTGAGCCGTGTGGCTCGCTGCGCTCGCGCCACCATCGTTGCAGGTCATTCGAGAAACGCTAATCGTAGTCATGTTACAATAGAATGTGGTTATGAAAGTACGACCAGAAGGAGAGCAAGGAGCTATGACCCAGACCCACCAGAACACTGGTTTCTCCGTGCTGCACCGGCACCAGTATGCCAATCTGTTTACCTTCCGCAAGAGCGGCGAGGCCGTCAAAACGCCCGTCTGGTTCGCCCTGCGCGATGGCAAAGCCTATGTGATGACGACGATGGACTCGGGCAAGGTCAAGCGCATTCGCAACAACGGCCGGGTGCTGATCGGCCCCTCGGATCGCGGCGGACGGCCCCTCGGCCCAACGGTTGAGGCGCGCGCCCGCGTGCTGGCGCCCGAGGAGATCGCCGTGGCGAAGGACGCTCTCGATGAGAAGTACGGCCTGATGAAGGCGGTCTTTGACTTCTTTATGACCGTGGGTAACGTTCAGCGGGCCTGGATCGAGATCGAACCGGCCTGATCTCCGCTTCGCGTCTGGAGGAAGAAGGGGTGTGGGGGAACCAGGTTCCTCCACACCCCTCTAACGCTACTCTGTCACTCGCCGCGGCTTCCGCTGCAAGGAGGTTCGGAAGGGGTGCACCCCTCCAGGCTTTCCTCTTCCTGGTGCGGCACGGCGAAGCTGCGCCGCACCGGGAGATCTTCGGCGGCCTGCGGCTCCCGCAACCCCGCCAGCAGCAAAGTGACAAAGTAGAGCTAATCCGGCTGGGTAACCAGTTCGGTGCCGGCGACCCACCCCTCGCGACCGTCGCCGGTGCGGATGCGCCACCAGGGATAGTTGTCCTTCTGCACGGGGCCTTCCAGCAAGGTCATCGAGGTGCCGGGCGGCAGGCCGGCAAAGGCGTTGGTGTCGAGACCGGGGCCACTGCGGAGGCGCAGGTTCTGCCCCCCGGCCTTGCGCACGTAGGCGGTGACGCCCACGGCCAGCCCGCCGGGCGCCGTGGCTGCCGCAGGCGCGCCGCCGAGCATCTCGCCGGCCTTGGCCGCTACCCCGGCCGCTGCGGCGCCGACGGCAGCGGCCGCCTCTTGCTGGGCCTTAGCTGCCTCCGCCTGCAGCCGGGCCATTTCCGCCTGCATCTTCTGCATCTGCGCCTGGGCCTCGGCGAGGGCCTTCTCGGCAACGTCACCGGCGATGGCCTCCTTCTTCGCCGCCTCGAGTTGCTTCTGCAACTCGGCGATCTCCTTGCCCTTCTGCGCGAGCTGGTCGCTCATCTGGCGCATGGCCTGAGCGGTCTGCTCCTGCTGAGCCTTCTCCTTCTCCTCTTCTTCCTTCTTCTTACCGCCGCCAAACAACATGGGATCGCTCCTTCCTGCTACTACTGCATCCGAGTTTCGTTGCCGAGTTGCGCTCGTCGGGCCGAAACAGTGGCTCCACCCGCGCTTCGGCCTTACCGGGCGAAGGCCGATCCATCACCCATGCTCGGACGACGTATTCCCGGGTAGACAACCGGTGATGATGAAACGGTTGTTTGTGGAGCGGGTTTCACCCTCTCACGCCCCTTACAGGGCTGCGCTCTTCTCAACCCTCACCCGAGGGTGAAACCCGCTTTCCACCCTTCCCCAGGGTAGAGACTGCTTCCGGCAAGCCCCGGTCACTGGTCTACCGGCTCCGCGAGGCGAGGAAATCAATCACATCGATCTTCGTCACGATCCCCGCGACGCGACCGCCATCCACGACGACGGCGGCATTACTGCGCCCGAAGAGCGAGGTCAACTCCTCCAGCGGCGTATCGGAGGTAACCGTAGCCACCTCGTGGGTATGGACACTTTCGATGGTATGCTCCATCGAACCGCCGTTCAGCAGATAATCAAGGAGATCGCTCTCGCTGATGATCCCGTGCAGGCCGCCC
>JAOACN010000167.1 GCA_026417815.1 Chloroflexaceae bacterium
TCGTGGGCTCGGAGATGTGTATAAGAGACAGTCAGCCAGCGGATGGGCCGCTCATCCAGTGCCGACAACCGCTGGTTCTGCTGGGCCCAGAGGATAGCCGGGCGCGAGGCATCCACGTGGGTCACGCGGGCGCCACACGCAGCGGCATAGAGACTGCTGAGCCCGGTATAGCCAAAGAGCACGAGCACGCTCGCCTCAGGTCGCGAGGCGATCCGTGCCTTGAGCCAGGCCCAATGGGCGCTGTGCTCTGGAAAGACCCCGGTGTGGCGAAACGGGGTCAGGCGAACCCAGAACCGCAGGCGGTCGTAGTGCATCTGCCACTGGTCGGGCAGGGGGCGGCGCTGGCGCCAGACGCCTGGCCCCTCGTCGCCGCCCCGGCTCTTTTCAAAGACCGCATCGGCGCGCTGCCACTCGCGCTCCGGCAACCCGCGGGGCCAGAGGGCCTGGGTCTCTGGCCGCACGAGGGTATACGGTCCAAAACGTTCCAACTTCGCGCCATCGCCCGTATCGAGCAGGTCATACTCGCTCCACACGGGCGGGGCCAGGAGGTGCAACTCCTGCATCGCGCTCCCTGAAGGGGTGGCGCCCCTCCAGGGAGGCGCTCCCCTTCACGTTAGTTTGCGCTGCGCTTCTCGATGATCTCTTTGGCGAGCGCATCAGGCAGCGGCTCGTAGTGATCGAACTCCATGGACGAGGTGGCCCGACCCTGGGTAGCGGAGCGCAGATCGGTCGTATAGCCGAACATAGTGGCCAGGGGCACATAGGCGCGGACCACCTGGGCGTTACCCCGCGCCTCCATGCCCTCCACGCGGCCCCGGCGCGAGTTGAGATCGCCGAGCACGGTGCCGAGGAAATCCTCGGGCGTGGTGGTCTCGACCTTCATGATCGGCTCGAGCAACTGGGGGCGTCCCTTGCGAACGCCGTCCTTCAGGGCCATGGAGGCGGCGATCTTAAAGGCCATTTCGGAGGAGTCGACCTCGTGGTAGGAGCCATCGTAGAGGGTCGCCTTGAGATCCACCACGGGGTAGCCGGCGATAACGCCGGTTTGCATGGCCTCCTTGAGGCCCTGTTCGACCGCCGGGATATACTCCTTCGGAATGACGCCGCCGACGATAGCGTTGTTGAACTCGAAGCCCGCGCCGGGGGCATTTGGTTCGAACTTGATCTTCACGTGGGCGTACTGGCCCTTGCCACCGGTCTGCCGCACGAAGCGCGTCTCGACATCCACCGGCTGCGTCAGCGTCTCGCGATAGGAGACCTGGGGTTTGCCCTGGTTGGCCTCAACCTTATACTCGCGGCGCATACGGTCAACGATCACCTCAAGGTGCAGTTCGCCCATGCCCTTGATAATCGTCTGGCCGGTCTCCGGATCGGTATAGACCCGGAAGGTGGGGTCCTCTTCCGAGAGCCGGTTAAGGGCGATGGCCATCTTATCCTGGTCGGCCTTGGTCTTGGGCTCGATGGCCAGTTCGACCACCGGCTCGGGGAAGCGGATGCTCTCGAGCACGATGGGATGGTCGGGATCGCAGATGGTATCGCCGGTATAGCTATTCTTGGGGCCCACCATCGCGGCGATGTCGCCAGCGTAGACCTCGTCAATGTCCTCGCGGTGGTTGGCGTGCATCTGCAAAATGCGCCCGAGGCGTTCGCGCTGGCCGCGGGTGCTGTTGAGCACGTAGCTACCCTTGGCGATCTTACCGGAGTAGACCCGGAAGTAGGCCAGTTTCCCGACGTAGGGGTCGGCCACGATCTTGAAGACCAGGCCAGCAAACGGCGCATCGTCGCTCACTTCGCGAGTAATCACCTCGACCCCTTCATCGCCGAGGTTATGGCCGGGGAGCGTCCCCTGGACGGCCGGGCGATCGAGGGGCGAGGGCAGGTACTCGACGACCGCGTCGAGGAGTTTCTGCACACCCTTGTTCTTCAGGGCGGCGCCGCAGAGCACCGGGACGAGCTTGCCCTCGATGGTGGCCTTGCGGAGGCCGCGCTTCAGTTCCTCGACACTGAGCTCTTCACCCTCAAGGTAGAGGAGGGTCAACTCATCATCGGTCTCAGCGATGGCCTCGACCAGGTCGGCGCGGGCCTTCTGGGCAGCCGCGACGAGGTGCTCAGGAATATCCACCTCACGGATGTCCTTACCGAGGTCATCGTGGTAGACGGTGGCCTTCATGGTCAGCAGATCGACCGTACCCTTGAAGCTATCCTCGGCGCCGATGGGCAACTGGATGACCGCCGGTCTGGCGCCCAGGCGGCTGGCGATCATCTCCACGCAGCGTTCGAAGCTGGCGCCGGTGCGGTCCATCTTATTGACGAAGCAGATGCGCGGCACGTTGTACTTATCGGCCTGGCGCCACACCGTCTCGGACTGGGGCTCCACGCCAGCAACGCCATCGAACACCACCACGCCGCCATCGAGGACGCGCAGGGAGCGTTCCACCTCGACCGTGAAATCCACATGGCCGGGGGTGTCAATGATATTGATCCGGTACACCGTATTCCCCAGCTTCCACTGTGCCGTGGTCGCCGCCGAGGTAATGGTGATACCGCGCTCCTGCTCCTGGGGCATCCAGTCCATGGTTGCGGTGCCCTCGTGGACCTCGCCGATCTTGTAGGTGCGCCCGGTATAGAACAGGATGCGCTCGGTGGTCGTCGTCTTGCCCGCATCAATGTGGGCAATAATACCGATATTGCGTACTTTATCGAGTTCAAACTGGCGTGGCATACCCGTCACTTACTCCTGGCAGTCGAGCAACCGGTGAAGGTTGCTGTCTGGTATCTCACTTCTCTTCTCTCCCACGTCTGCAAGGGCGCGGCGGGCAACCTACCCTTACAGTCGGCCGTAGTGGGCGAAGGCCCGATTGGCCTCCGCCATCTTATGAACATCCTCTTTGCGCTTGATGGTGCTGCCGGTATTATTGTAGGCATCCACCAGTTCAGCGGCGAGCCGCTCGTACATCGGGCGGCCGGTGCGGTTGCGCGCCGAGATGAGCAGCCAGCGCATCGCCAGGGCGTAGCGGCGATCGCTCTTCACCTCGACCGGCACCTGATAGGTGGCGCCGCCGACCCGTTTGGGCTTCACCTCGATCGAGGGGCTGGCGTTGCGCAGGGCCTGTTCAAAGACCTCCAGCGGCGGCTTCTTCGTGCGTTCGGCGGCCAGGTCGAGCGCATCATAGACGATCCGTTCGGCCACGCTCTTCTTGCCGCGTTGCATCACCTTATTGATGAACTTCTGCACCAGCACGCTGTCGTACCGCGGATCAGGCGGAATGACGCGTTTCTCAACATTTCCACGGCGAGGCATAGCAACGTTCCTTGATCTATCTACTCGCGCCGGTGGCATGGACCACCCGGCGCCCTTCGCTCAATACCTGTCTGGCGAACCTGCCGCCGGTGGGCCGAAGCAGGGCCGAAGGATTGGCTGCGTCAATCCTTTGGCCCTACCGCTTCTTGGCAACCGGCTGCGCGCTGCGCTTGGTGCCGTACTTTGAGCGGCCCTGTTTGCGCCCGCTGACCCCCTGGGTGTCGAGGGTGCCCCGCACAATGTGGTAGCGCACCCCTGGCAGATCCTTCACGCGGCCGCCACGGATGAGCACCACTGAGTGCTCCTGCAGGTTGTGCCCCTCGCCGGGAATGTAGGCCGTGACCTCGATCTGGTTGGAAAGCCGCACGCGGGCGATCTTCCGCAGGGCCGAGTTTGGCTTTTTCGGCGTAACGGTGGAAACCTTGGTGCACACGCCACGCTTCTGGGGCGAGCCTTTGCCGCGGGTCAGCTTCCCTTTAAGAGAATTGTACGTAAAACGCAACGCCGGGGCCTTGGTCTTTTTCTCTACCGGCTTGCGCGGCTTGCGCACGAGTTGATTAATGGTCGGCATCCAGCACTCCTGGGGCTCAGGCGTCTCTCAGGCCTCGTTCCCGTAAGACAAAATAATATCCGGGCCTCCCTCTGGTCGTAGCACGGGCTACGCCTTAGAGCGGGCCGGCACGGCACACAGTGATACGGCACACGCGATCAGCGCGGCGATACTGAAGTATACCATTCGGCGGGAGGCTTGTCAAACCGCCTTTTCTTCGTTGGCAGGGCTCGTGCGAAGTCCACGGGGCAAGCCCCGCATCCTGATTTTGTTCGGTGGTTCTGGCGGCACCGCCGCTAAAACCACCGAACAACCTGGAGTCTGGGGCCCACCCGAGACCCCACCGTGGGCAGAACGGGGATTGGGGGGAGACGTAGCCTCCCCGCGCCCCTGCGGCGTCTATCCCCGTAACACACCGTGGGAGGCCAGATTGTGGGCGTAGCGGATGGGTTCGGGCAGGCGGTAGCGCGTGACCAGGCGCAGCGCCAGGTCGGCGCTGCTGGCCAGGCTCACGCGGTGCCCGGGCGAGATATAGACCGGCTTCACCCCCGGGCGCGTCCGCAGGACCCAGCCGACCTGTTCGCGCTGGTGAAGCAGGGGGGCGCGGGCGCCGCGCGCGTCCGGCACCGGGGCGTGGAAGCCGACCAGCAGCGACTTGGCGCAGCCGATGGCTGGCAGGCCGCTGAGCAACCCCAGGTGGCAGGCGATACCAAAGCGCCGGGGGTGGGCAATGCCCTGGCCATCGCAGATCAGCAGGTCGGGCGGCGCGGGGAGGTGGGCCAGGGCCTCGAGGATGGCCGGGGCCTCGCGGAAGGAGAGCAACCCCGGCACATAGGGAAAGGTGACCGGGCGGCGCGCCAGGGCATGCGCCACCGGGACGAGGCTATCGAAGTCAAGCACCACAACCGCGGCGCGGGCGACGGCGCCACCTTCCTCGAAGCCTACGTCCACGCCCGCGACGGTTCGCAGGGGGCCGAAATCGTCGGCGAGCAGCACCTGATGGCGCAGGCGCTCCTGGAGGGCCACAGCCTCATCAACGGTTTCGGGCCAGAGGGGCTCAATCAGCGTAGCGCTCCTCTTTCCAGGGATCGGCGTTGTTGTTGTACCCGTAGCGTTCCCAGAAGCCGAGTTTGTCATGGCTGAGGAACTCGATCCCGCGCAGCCACTTGGCGCTCTTCCAGAAGTACTTGCCAGGTGTGAGCAGGCGCAGCGGGTAGCCGTGCTCGGGCGTAAGTTCCTCGCCTTCGTACTTGTAGGCCAGCAGCGCGTCGGGATGCAGCAGCACTTCGAGCGGGACGTTGGTGGTGAAGCCCTGCTCGCAGTGGGCCAGCACATACTTTGCCGTCGGTTTCAGCGAGGGAATATGCTTGAGGAACTCGCTAAAGCGCACGCCTTCCCAGCGCGTGTCGAGTTTGCTCCAGCGGGTCACGCAGTGAATATCGGTAACCACCTCAACGGTGGGCAGGGCGCGGAACTCAGCGAAGCTCAGCCGGGCCGGCTGCTCTATTTCACCCCAGACGCGCAGGTCCCACGTGTGTTCAACATCGTTGTAGTGGGGAACCGAGCCGTAGTGCAGCACCGGAAACTTCTCGGTGACGTATTGACCAGGCGGCACGCGCCCCTCCTTCCCCGCGGGGGTGCGGTCGTGTTTCTGCTTGAAGATGTCAAACATTCCTGGGCTCCTTCTAGTCTTGCTGGCTGCGCGATGGGAAGGTCCGGGAGGGCGCAGCCCTCCTAAAAGTATACGCCTTTTGTCCCTCTGGTGGTGACAGAGGTATGGGGAAACCGGGTTTCCCCACGCCCCTCCCAATGGGAGGGTTCGGGAGGACAGGCCCTCCGCGGCGCCCCCTTGTTCATCCTGGTGCTGGCAGAGGTGTGGGGAAACCGGGTTTCCCCTCGCCCCTGCCCGATGGGAGGATCCGGGAGGACAGGCCCTCCGCGGCGCCCCCTTGTTCATCCTGGTGCTGGCAGAGGTGTGGGGAAACCGGGTTTCCCCTCGCCCCTACCCGATGCGAGGGTCCGGGAGGACTGCGCCCTCCCAGGAGATCATTCGACTGGTTCGAGGAGGAACACGCCGCGGTCGCGGGTAGCAACCGCCACCTGCGCGCTATCGGCGCGAAAGGCGATGGCGAAGACGGCGCCCCCGCCGGGGTCAAAGCCGCTCAATCGCTCACCCGTGGCCGTGTTCCAGAACTCCACTTCGCCGCTCAGGGCGCCGGTCGCCAGCACCGAACCATCGGGCGAGAAGGCGACACTGAAGTACGAGCCCTGTTCTGGCCCTGCCTGCTGGCTACGCACCTCCTCGCCGTTCGAGGCCCGCCAGAGCTTGAGGCTGCCATCGGTGCTGGCGCTGGCGACGAGATCCTCGCGGGCAGCGATGGCGATGGCCGTCACTGGCGCGCCGTGGCCGCTGAAGGTGGAGCGGCGCTGGCCACTCTGCGTATCCCAGACGATCAACAGGGGTCGCTCAGCAGGTTCATTGGTTACGGTAACGAGCGCGCTCCCGTCGCGGTTGAAGGCCAGTTCGGCGACCGGCCCGCCGATGCCGCGCAGGGTGCGCAGGCGCTCGAAGCTCCGGGCGTCCCAGATCACCACATCGCCACGTTCGTTGCCCGCGGCGATCAGGCGGCGGTCACGGCTGACCACGACGCTCAGGGCGAAGCCATCGAGCCCCTCCAGGGGGCGGGGTTCGCCGCCGCCGGTCAGGGGAACGACCATCACATTACCGGAGTCATTTACCACGACCAGTTCAGTGTCGCTCAGAAAGCCGAGGTACTGGCTGGTCGAGGCGCCCCCGCTGAGGCTAATGGCGCGCCCATCTTCAAGCAGGTGCACGCGGATGGAGCCATTGATCCCGCCAGTGGCCAGCGCCTGGCCCGAGTCAGAGTAGCTCAGGGTGGTGACGCTGCCCTGGGCGAGCAGGGCCATCTGCAGCATCTCCTGGCTGTTCACGTCCCAGAGCGCCACGCTGCCGCTCATATCGCTGCTGGTAGCGATGCGCCGGCCATCGGCGCTCCAGCTCAGGCCCAGGAGGCGCAGGCCCTGTCGCTGCAACACGCCGCGCTCGGCGCCCGAGGCGGGGTTCCACAGGTGCACCGTGCCGTCGAGACTGGCGCTGGCAAGCACGCGCCCGTCGGGGCTGAAGCTGACGCCCCGGATGACCACCCAGCCCTCGTGTCCCTGCAACTCGCGCTCGAGTTTGCCGGTGAGGGCGTCGAGCATGTAGACGCTGCCGCTGACCGAACCCACGGCCAGTTGTTTCCCATCGGGGCTGAAGGCGATGCCCGTGAGCCAGTAGGGGGCGTTTGTCGCGGGGTTCGTCGGCGCGGTGTAAGCGAAGCCGTCGCGGGCGGCGCCGGTGGCCACGTCCCAGAGGCGGGCAGTGCCGTCGCGGGAGGCCGAGGCCAGGCTGGACCCGTCGGGGCTGAAGGCGATATTGCCCAGGAAATCGGTGTGGCCCTCGAGGGCGCGCAAGCGCCGGCCGCTGGCCACGTCCCACAGGATAATCGTTGTATCGGTGCTGCCGGAGGCGAGGATGCGCCCGTCGGGGGAGAAGGCCAGACTGCGGATCCAGCCGCTGTGGCCGCGGAGGCGGCGCAGTTCCTGCCCGGTCGCCAGGTTCCAGAGGATGATCTCGTTCTCGTCCTGCGCGCCAGAGGCGAGGAGTTGCCCGTCGGGGGAGAAGGCCAGGGCGCTGATGTCGCCGTTGTGCCCGCTGAGGGTGCGTTGCGCCTCAAGGCTCTCTGGATCGCGCAGGTGGATGGCGCCGCCGACGCCAACGGCGAGGGGGCCATCGCCGGGGGCGAACTGCACCGCGCCCACCGAGGCGTCTTCAAGCTGCGCGGTCTGAGTAAAGACGGCGCTCTCGGCCAGGAGCGGACCAGATGGAGCGGAGGCCGTGGGGCCCTGGGCCGCGGTTCCGGTGGAGGCCGAACTGGCGCCACCGGCGGGCGCGGTGGCAAGCGTGGCGCCGCCGGGGAACAGCGGCAGCGACGCGCCGGGGTTGGCCAGCAACCAGGCCAGGCCGGCGCCGACCAGGCAGATGCCCAGGGCCAGCACCGTGAGCAGGGCGACGATTGCGGCAAGACAACCCGTGCTGAGACGCGGACCGGTTCGCGGCGGGGCGGCAACGGGCGCGGCTTGCCAGGCAGCGGCCTGTCCATACGGTGTTACCGGCTGACCGGGCTGCGACGCGCCCGGCCAGACCGGGGGCGGCGCGGCCGGGGGCGGCCCCGCAGGGGGCGCCAGCGGGCCGGGGGCGCTTCCCGCCACGGGCGGGCTCACGGCGCCGGGGGTCGGGCCGGGTGGCACAACCTGGTATGCCTCGACCGGCTCACTGGCGCCGAGCGGTCGACCGGCCATCAGACGCACCGTGTCGAGCGCGCGACGCATTTCGCGGGCCTGCTGATAACGATTGGCCGGTTTCATCTCCAGGGCGCGCAGCACCAGTTGTTCGGCAAGCACCGAAATGCGGGCGTTGAGCGTGCGGGGGGCATTCAGCGGCGTACCCGCCTGGCGCTGCGCCGAAGTGGGGGGCGCCCAGCCGCACAACAACTGGTAGAGCACCGCGCCCATCGCGTACAGGTCGCTCGAGGTTGTCAACTCAGCGTGGGGGTCGCTCAACTCGGGGGCGCGGTAGGGCGACGGCTCGGCGCCAAGGGGACGCACCAGGGGAAAGGGGGTCAGGAACAGGCCGCCGTCGAGCGAGGACCACAGATCGGAGGGGCGCAGATCGCCGATGAGCAACGGGGGAGTGTGTCCGTGCAACACCTCCAGCGCGCCCAGCAGACGGTCGAGGTAGTTGAGCACCTCGTTTTCGGGCAACGGGCCACCCCGGTCGCGGGCGACCCGGTCGAGATCCTGACCACCGGGATCGTCGGCGACCAGGTAGTAGGTCAGATCACGGGCAAAGTGGTCGCGCAGGGTGAGCAGACCGGGTGCGGTGACACCGGCCACCTGCTCGGCGAGGGCCCGCGCGTCGGCGAGGGCGCTCGCAGAGGGTTGGGGCAGTTCGGCGATCAGGACGCGCAGCGAGCCCTGCGCGTCGATGGCGCGGTAGAGCACACAATCGGGACGCTCTTCGACCACGTAGGTGATACGGTAGCGGTCATTGAGCATGGTCTCAGGAGCGAGCATGAACACCTCGGAAACGGTATGACGCCGGTTCGGATAGCTCCTGATTAGTCTGTGAATTAAATGTTACCGGTGTTTGTCACCCCGAGCGAATCGAGGGGTCTACCGCATCAGAAGGTGGAAGATACTTCCTCTTCGCTTCGCTCAGGGCTTCGGCTTCCTCGCTCAGGATGACAGGGCGAGCGAAATACCGGCAAATTTAATTCACAGACTCCTGATGAAGATTAAGAATAAACCGGTATTCGCCCTAAAGCCCGGCGGCTGAAGCCGCGGGCTACCGATGCGAAGCCCGCCTTCGCGGGCTATTCCGGATTTGATTCTTAATCTTCATCAGGAGGCTCCGGGAAGGCCGGGCCCTCCCGGGAACCTTTTGGAGGAGGGTGGGGAAACCAGGTTTCCCCACACCCCTGCCTGATGAGGAGGGCCGGGCCCTCCCGGAACGAAACCGGACAACCAGGTTATGTAAACAGGCGCTTAATCGGCGGCAATGACCTCCCGGACGGGAGCGATGACCCCGCGGGTCACCGCGTCGGTAATCCGTTCCACGCACTGCTTTCCGCTAATGGTGGCGCCTTCGATTGATGCGAGGAAGTGCTGCCGGGTGTAATCGCCGGCCAGGAAAAAATTGCTCACCGGACTGGCCTGGTCGGGGCGGTACCTGTCCACGCCGGGCAGGGCCTGGTAGACCGAATTTGGGATGCGCACAATCGTATGCTTCAGCAGGCGCGCCTGGCGGGCCACTGGATGGAGACGCACGAACTCCTGCATCACGAAGCGCACCAGTTCATCGTCGGGCAGGGTGATCAACTTCTCGGCGGGAGCGACGACGAACTGCATAATGCTCTTGCCGCCGCGGTGGTACTCGGGCGCCACCATGGCCATATCGGCGTAGACGCTGAGGTGGGTGCCCGCGCTGAAGAGCAGGTTATCCACCCCGGCGATCTGCCGGTCGAAGAAGAGTTGCATGGTAATAACTGGCGCGCCCTTCAGGTGCTTGAGATTATCGAAGTAGGGAAACTTGCGCCAGGAGGCGGGGAGCACCTTACGCAGACTGTGCACCGGCATGGCTGAGACATAGATGTCGCCGGTGATCAGGCTGCCGTCGTCCATCTGGAAGCCAGTGACGCGATTCGCGGCCTCATCGTACTCAATGCCGACCACCTTGCGACCGAGCTCCACGCGGCCACCACGGGCCTCGATCTGCCGCATCAGCGGGCGCCAGATATTCACATCGGGCGAGCCTTTGACCAGGGCCATCATCGGGGCCTGCTTTTCGTGGGCGAAGTGCAGCATGGCCGTCAGGGGCAGCTTGGCCGAGACCTTATCAGCGGGCAGGAAGTTGAGCGCCAGGCACATCGTATGCATCACCTCATCGAGGGAACGCTGACCCATTCCGTGGCGCAGGTGCCATGAAGCATACGTCTCATCGTCCTGCTGGTCAACGTACTGCTGGTCACCGAAGATCGGGCGCAGCAGTCCCAGGCCCATGCGCAGTTTGTCGCCAAGGGACAGCGGCTTGAACTGCGCCACCCCAACAAGCCCGTTGAACGGCGGGGGCAGCCAGGGCACGAAGCGGATGCCGGCCAGGCCGTGGCGCTCCGAGGCGAAGATCATCTCGGCGGGCTTCCAGTTAAAGGTGTCGCCCAGGCCGTAGCGGTTCAGAAAATCGAGCAAATGGTGATACGCGCCAAAGAACACGTGCAGACCCGACTCGATCCAGTCGCCATCGGCGTCTTGCCAGGCCGAGACCTTCCCGCCGGGCACATCGCGCTTCTCAAGCAAGACAACTTCGTGGCCCCGTTCGACCAGCGTGCGGGCCACAACGAACCCCGCCGGGCCGGCGCCAGCTACAATCACACGCATTGCAGGTGCTCTTTCGCATACAATATGAATCCGGACCTGTACCGTTATAGCACGGGTTGAACATACGGCGCAAGGCAGGACGTGGTGGGGCCACTGCGCAGTCTTTGAGGAGATCCAAAAGCTGCGTTGATTCTGGCGGCGTAACAGCCAGAATCAACGCAGCTTGTTCGTATCGGGCGGCTACGCCGCCCCAACCTCCCCACCGGAGGCGACCGTTGCAGCGGCCCTGACTATGGGTCGAGGATTGATCGAGACCCCGGAGCCACGCCGATCAGAGGGGCGCGGGGCAACCGCCTTCTCCCTGCCGCTGCTCGCGAGGGCGCCCGACGCTCCATGACCCGTTGAAGGAGGTGGCCCGGAGGAGCAGTCCGGTATGACGGGCGACGAGCTATGGCACGACGCTGAAGGCTTCGCTCAGCCCGGTTGCAACCAGGTTCGCTCTGGGCAAATACACGGATACCAGCAACTGGTGCCGGCCAAGTCGGGGGAGGCCGAAGGTGAGTCTGCCCACGCTGCGCATGATGAATATGCCGGGAAGCTGGGGGTGGGGCGCCGGTGGTTCCAGGGGCTGGAGTGGGTGGCTCGTGGCAGCCAGCAGGCTCGATTCGCCCGTTGTGGTCTCGCTGGCTATCGCCTGCAGGGTACAGGGGGATTGCTGGATTTCCAGTAACGTCTCGGCTGGTCCAGAGAGTTGGAACGTCACCTCAGCAAACAGGCGTGATGACCAGCTGGGCTGCTGCTCCGGAGTATGCGGTGTCTCGCCCAGTGTGACCTCAAGCACCTGGAGTTGAAGATTGGACTCCGCAGGTGGCGCCGTCTCTGATATGGGCATTGTCGGCTCAGCAGGGCGGAGGCCGGGTCGAGGCTGGACAGCGAACTGCCGGACGAGGGCCTCGCCAAGCTGCTCCTGCAGCGTCGGCACCTGGGCCTCCAGGCGCCGGGCGAGTTCCTCCCCCAGGGCGCGGGCAAGCTCGGCCTGCTGGCCCTGGAGCCTCTCGGACACCTCGGCCAGCAGCGCCACCACAGGGGCCTGGATCGCCTCGGGCGGAACCTCCGCTGGCGCGGGCGGCGGCAGCGCGGCCAGTTGGCGAGCCAGGGCCTCGCCAAGCTGCTCCTGCAGCGTCGGCGCCTGGGCCTCCAGGCGTCGGGCAAGTTCCTCCCCCAGGGCGCGGGCAAGCTCGGCCTGCTGGCGCTCGAGCCTCTCGGACACCTCGGCCAGCAGCGCGGCCCGGTTCTCCGCGTTCGTCTGGCGGAGCCACTCGGGTGCGGTATCCTGGGTCAGGCGCACCGCCAGCGGCTCCTGCGCCAACCGGTCCTGAATTGCCTGCACCACCGCGTCCGCGATACGACCACTCTCCACGCCAGCGAGATCGATAAGCGCGGTAGGGAGCTTGATTCGCCCTTGAGTAACGATGAAACTGATCAGGCGGTGAGTGTCCCAGCCACCCCACTTATCCCCGACAGGCTTCCTGGCCCGTGGCTGCACATGCTTGATCGAGGTTTGCCGAGGGATGTCGTCGGCATCGAGGGTAAGTTCAAGCAGAAAATTCTCCCGGCGCTGGCTTGTCAACCGGTCGTTAAGCTCATCTTCGAGCGCATCTGGCTCGAGCCCGCCCGGCTCCGGACCAGGTTGCTGGGCAGCCAGTTCCAGCGCCTGTCCGACCCAGTCCTGACCGCGGATGCGTTCAGGCTTACCACCCACCAGCGCGGCGATCGTATCGGCATCCATAGCCGCGAGCTGCGCGAAGGTATGGATCCCGGCATCGTACAGGGCTTTGGCGGTGGTACGCGTTACGCCATTGATGCGCGTGAAGTCGTCGAACCGGCCAAACGCCTGGTCACCACCGGCTGCTCCGGGCTGCGAGTTGCTCATTTCCAGATACCCTTCGTATCCCTGCTACCTGGCCGAGCCGCGTTATGCGTTCCTCGACCCGGTCGCTCGTCCCCAGATCCTCTGCGTATCGCTGCCATCGTTCATCGAGCCGGGCGATAGTCCCCGCGAACGACCCGCACAGGGATTGAAGCGATCTCGGTTGGGAGCAGCAGATCGGAGCCGTCGCCGCGTCGAAGGTGAATGCGCAGGACCGGCAGGGCGCTCAGGCCCAGGGGATCATCGCCGATATCGATCAGGCTGACATCAGGGTGGGTCAGGTAGCGGGCGGCGAGCTGATCGCGCGCCTGCCTGGCACGGGCCCACCAGGCCGCATCCGGGCGTTGGTGCATAGGTGCTTGCCTTAAGGTGACCTCGGTTCAGCGGGCGAGTATTATAGCAAAGCCGGAATGTCAACACGAAGCGCCGTCAGGACCTCCTCCATATCCATGGCCAGCGCCCGCTCCGGGTAGTCGCTGCCCGCAAAATGGAGTCCCACCGCTGCGCCTGTGTCGGAGTCGATCCACCAGGACCCCGAGTCGCCACCGCTGCTTACAATCGGGCCTTCGCGCGGGTCAATCGTGACAACATCGCGAATGACACGCTCCATCCAGCCATAGGACAGGCGTTGCACGCCAAACATACCGGTGATCCGCCCATGGGTGACGCCGGTCGTGCGCCCGCTCTTTTCGACCGGCATGCCGATTGCCGGGCGGCGCGACCCGGTAACCAGGCGGCCACCAGCCTGCCTGGCGCTGACCTGGCGGCGCCCATTCAGCACGGCGACAGCGGCGTCGAGGCCACTGTCCATCGCGTCGCGCTCGAGGACGCCGATCTCGTCGGCGTCGGCGCCGCCATCGCGGCGGCCGGGCTGATAGATGCGCTGGCCACGGCGCAGGCCCCACCGCACAACCAGCACGTGCCAGTTGCTGAGCACCATCAGGCGCCGGGTCTCCCGGTCGCGCACGATCCCGCCGAGGGTGCCCGGGGAGAAGTACTCGGCGCCGACACTTACCCCGCCGACCAGCGGGTCGCAGCGCTGGTAGAAACTGCCCCGGCCGCTCCAGAGCTGTTGCCGGTAGGGCCCCTCGATCACCTCAACCTCATAGCCCTGGATCGGCTCTTCGGTCACTGATCGCCGGCCGAGTGACTCGAGCTGGGGGCGTTCGATGAACTGCTCAACGTGGACACGAATCACCGGTTTCGGTTTGTCGGTCGCGCGGCTCTGGCCGATATCAATCATGTTGATCTGCCGGGGGCGGTCGAAGAGATACCTGCGCACCGCCTCGCCAACCGCCTGGTTGGCCGCCAGTTGCCAGCGGGCAAACGCGAGCCGATCCTGATCCATAAGGTTGTCCTTAATCATCGCCAGGTTTCATTGGGACGCCATATACGGCAATCTCACAAATCCGAACTAGTACAAGCTTCATCAGGGCATGGAGCGGGCGCGCGGTTGCGTGCCCTGCCCCATGCCGTCGGGCCAGCAGTGAGCGAGACAGCTTACGAATAGATCTGGAAGCGGATCGGAATGTCGTACTGCCAGCCAGCGGGTTTTCCAGGAGGCCCACCCGCAGGATAGAAGGTGTCGGCGTCCAGATTGTACACAGCGGTCACGAAGCCAGCCAGCGGTGGCTTCGCGCCCGGCGCGCAGCCGGTCACGCGGCCCGTGATGTTCATTTCGTACAGGCCCTCGGTTCCGGGGGCAGCGGTGAACTTCTGAACATCCACGTACCAGCACTGGTCCGGCACGAGCGGGATCTTGACCGACGCGGGCCGATAGGCGGCAGGCGCCTGCGCCCAGCGGCAGAGATCGCCGGCACAATAGTCGAGGACGATCTCGCAGCCGAGGTTGGTGATCATGGAGCACGGGTTGGCGAAGCCTCCAGCGGGCAGGCTATTGAACCAGACCACCGTGGCGATATAGAAGGCCTCCCCAACTTTGATGATCCTGTGCGGCAGCAGTGGCCCGCCGGGCGCTGGCGCCTGGATCGGGCCATACGCATAGAGGTTCCACACCCCCAGCGCTTCAGCGGCCTCGGGGCTCACGCGCCGCATGCCCTCCTCAATGGCTGCGCGCACCTGCTGCTCGACCAGCGCCGTGATCTGCTCGACCGTGGCGCCCTGCGCGCCCTGGCTGAACTGTTGCTCGGACATTGTTCAATCCTCCATCAGGTCACCTTACCGGTTAGAGCCATGGACGTTGAGCGTCTCATGGATGCCTCTGACGATGGGCCCGTTCGTCGGTCGGCACGGGGGGAGTATGACACATCGCCCTTAGGCTGCGCTGTATTTCCGCTTAGGATGGAAGAGACGCTGAACTTAAGTCAGGCGGTTGGTCTGGCATGCAGCGCTTAACCTGAAGGGCGCGGCGGGCTAAGCACAGGCTAAG
>JAOACN010000200.1 GCA_026417815.1 Chloroflexaceae bacterium
GGCGGGCGCCGGCGCGGCGGGCGACGCCGCCGCCACTACCGGCCCATCGCCAATCAGGGCGATCACCTCGCCAATCGGCACCGTCTTGCCCTCAGGAACGATGATCTGCTGGAGGATGCCCGACTCGAACGCCTCCAGTTCCATCGTGGCCTTGTCGGTCTCAATCTCGGCGATGATCTCTCCCGCGACGATCGGATCACCCGGCTGCTTCAGCCAGCGCCCGACCGTGCCCTCCGACATCGTATCTGACAGGCGGGGCATTGTCACTTCGCCCATAGCGCACCTCGCGATGATCCTGCCAGCACCTGGTGGATGGCATAGATAAGACTGTTCGCGTTGGGCTTGGAGACTGCCGAGAGTTCTTTGGCGTAGGGCAACGGCACCTCCAGGCCGGCAACGCGCAGCACTGGCGCGTCGAGGTAGTCGAAGGCCTGCTCCTGGATGGTAGCGGCGATCTCGGCAGTTACGCCGTAGGAGTACCAGTCTTCGGCGATCACCACCGCCCGGCCGGTCTTCTTGACCGACTCGATGATTGTGGGCCGATCAAGGGGGCGAAGGGAGCGCAGATCGACCACCTCCACGCTGATGCCCTCGTTCTCCAGGCGCTGGGCCACCTGGAGGGCAACGGCGGTCATGCGGGAGTAGGCTACGACGGTGACATCCTCGCCGCGCCGTTTCACTTCGGCAACGCCGATCGGCACCACGTAGTCATCGTCGTCGGGTACGTCGCCTTTGGTATCGTAGAGGGCCAGGCTCTCAATAAAGATCACCGGATCATCGTCGCGCACGGCGGCGCGCAGCAACCCCTTGGCGTCGTAGGGCGTGGCCGGGGCCACCACTTTGAGGCCAGGGCAGTAGGCGAACCAGTTCTCGAAGCTCTGCGAGTGAGTGGCCGCGAGCTGCCCTGTGCCGCCGGAGGGGGTGCGGATGACCAGGGGCACGCGCACCTGCCCGCCGAACATGTAGTGGATCTTCGAGGCATGGTTCACCACCTGGTCAATTGCCACCAGGATAAAGTTGATGGTCATAATCTCAACCACCGGGCGCAGACCGAGCATGGCCGCGCCGATGGCCACCCCGACAAAGCCCTCCTCGGCGATGGGGGTGTCCACCACGCGCTTCGGCCCGAACTCCTGCAACAGGCCCTCCGTAATGCGGTAGGAGCCTTGAAAGACCCCGATCTCCTCGCCCATAAGCAGGACGTTGGGATCGCGGGCCAGTTCCTCGCCAAGCGTATCGTTGAGCGCCTGGCGGTAGGTGATGATAGGCATACCAACAACCTCTCCGCAACTACCACTCGCCCCGGTTGATCCGCACTGCCTGCAGCGCGTCTTCACGCCCTGGAGTGTTGGGCACGGGGGTGGCGTACATGTTCTCGTAGAGATCCTCGAAGCGGGGATCGGGGCTGGCGTTGGCGAAATCAATCGCCTCCTGAACCTCGCGTTCCACCCGTTCGGCGGTCACTTTGAGCCAGGCGTCATCAACGATCTCGTGGTCGTGCAGCAGAGCGGCGAAGTTGCGCACGGGGTCGTGGTGCTCGCGCCCGGCGCGCACCGCCTCGGGGTCGCGGTAGCGATCGGCATCAATCACCGAGTGGCCGCGGAAGCGGAAGCTGACCACATCGAGAATGGCCGGCTCGCCCTCGCTTTCGGCTCGCTCGCGCAGGCGGCGCACAGCGTCGCGCACAGCGAGCACATCGGTGCCGTCAATGCGCTCGCCGTGGATGCGGAACGAGGCCCCCTTCTTCCACAGATCCGGCTCGGAGGAGCCCATCTCAACCGAGGTGCCCATGCCGTAGCCGTTGTTGACGATAAAAAACAGCACCGGACAGCGCCACAGTTTGGCCAGGTTGAGCGACTCGTAGAACGCGCCGATGTTGGTGGTTCCATCGCCCATCTGGGCCACCACCACGCCGGGCTTGCCCTGGTAGCGCAGGGCGTAGGCCGCGCCCACGGCCAGGGGCACCTGCCCGCCGACGATGGCATAACCGCCCATGAAGTTGTGTTCGCGACTGAAGAGGTGCATCGAACCGCCGCGCCCGCGGGCCACGCCGGTCTCCTTGCCGAAGAGTTCGGCCATCACCGGTCCTGGCGGCACGCCGCGGGCGATGATGTAGCCGTGCTCGCGGTAGTTCGTAAAGATATAATCCTCGGGCTTGAGGGCCGCCATCAGACCGACAATCGTCGCCTCTTCACCCAGATTGAGGTGACAGTAGCCGCCAATCTTCGCCTTCACGTACATCTCGCTGGTACGCTCCTCGAAGCGCCGGATCAGCAGCATCTGGTAATAGTAGTGTTTGAGGTCCTCAACGTTCTCATGTTCCAGCCCGCTGGGGGCAGCTTCTTTGACCTTGACCATATAGGATTCTCCGTTTCCAGGTACGTTGCTGAACCAATCACATCCCCGGCGGCACCACATCGTGAACAAAGGACTGCTGGTCGGCGCCGCAGCGCGGGCAACCCGTCGGCGGCTCCAGACCACGCACGATCTCGCCACAGACGCCGCAGACCCAACGCATCGCGATCTGCCGCACCAGATCCGAACGGCTGACGATCCCGACGACCCGGCCGTTTTCCACCACCGGTACGCGCCGGATACGCTGATTGGTCAGCAAGTGCTGCACCTGTTCGATCTCGGTATCAGGGCTGACGGTGATCACGCTGCGGCTCATAATCTCGCTCACCAGACGCCCGGTGCGAGCGATCAGGTCGTGCTCGGTCACCAGGCCCACAAGCGTGCCCTCGGCATTGACGACCGGCAGGCCACTGATCCGGTTGCGGGCCAGCAGCCGGGCAGCGTCTTCAACCGTCGCGTCGCTGAGGATACTGATGACCTGACGGGTCATGATTTCACGCGCTTTCATCAGGATGGCTCCCCTTCGCTGGCGATATTCGTGAAATAAAGCACAATTAATTATGGTCAAACTGCTGGAGAGAGAGAAGAGGGTTCCTGGAAGGGCGCAGCCCTCCCGGCCCCTCCCCGCAGGCAGGGACGGAGGGAAACCTGGTTTCCCACCCTCCATGCGCCCGGAGCACGGACGTTCCTGAGAGGGCGCAGCCCTTCCCGGACCTTCCTCCCATGCCGGGGAGGGACTAACCTTCCCCGACCTTCCCGTTCACGAACGTGCTATTCAGCTTACGTTATACAATCTTATGCCCCCGGGCACAAGGGCAGAAGCGAGGTGGAACATGCACCCGCCCATCGAAACGCGCGCAACCCTCCGGGTTGCGCCCGGCCTTACCGGCCCGTGCCGCGCACGTAGATGTTGGGCCAGGGTTTGAACTCGGTGGGGAAGCGATCGCGGGTCAGCACCTGCCCATTGGCAGTGACAGTGCGCTCGATCACTACTTTGATACCCCCACGGGCGATATCGGTGCGCCGCAGGTAGCCGCGCGGTTTTGAGGGGTCGTTGACGTACACTGGCGTTGTTGGGGCCGGGGTTTGTTCGAGCACGCGGTGGGTGTAGGTCACGCTGCGTCCGGTTGGGGGGCCATACAGCGCCACACTCAGGCGCTGCCGCGCCAGGTCAACGTAGCTCTCCATGAGCAGCCAGCCGCCGGTGTCGTTGACGAAGCGCACATCGTTGTAGGGCGTGAAGATGGCGGCGTCGAGGCCGGGCGGCTCGCCGAGTTCTTCGTACCAGCCGATGCGGAAGGCGTGCTCGTGGCGCTCGGTGATCGGCAACCCGCCGAAGAACGCGGCCCGGAAGACCGTTGTGGAGACCTGGCACAGCCCGCCGCCCCACTCTTTCTGGGTCCGGTTCTCAACGATCGCCAGCCCTTCGACGAAGCCGTTGGCGGCATTCACCGGGCCGAGTTGCTGATTGAAGGAAAAGGTCGCGCCGGGGGGAATAAGCACACCGTTCATCCGGCGGGCCCCGGCGCGGATGTTGGTGATGCGGTACTGCTCCGAGCGGGCGAAGGAGCTCACCCCCAGCCCCAGGCGTTCGGTAATCCCCAGACTGGCGAGGTTACGCTCGGTCACCGGGGGCGGGATTGGCTCCATGGGCAGCCTGATCTGCCGCGGGCCGCCATTGAGCGCGAGGTTCACGGCGGCGATGGCCTCATCGGCGTCGAGGCCCAGGCCCGGGTCGCCCGGTGTGACGATCCGTAAATCGCCATTGTTCCAGGCCACCGTGGGGAGGCTGCCCTCCTGGCGCAGCGCCGCGGCCATCGGGAGCAACGCGGCGCGGATGCGGCTCTGATCCACGCTCACCGTGTAGGTCGGCTCACCATCGGCGCCGCTTACCCGGCGCACGCTGATCCACTCGGCCAGGCGCTCCGGGGGCAACGACCAGCGGCAACCCGCCGCGCAGGCGCCGCTGGCGCCCTCCAGCACCAGCGGGCCATTGAGCATGAGCCGCAGGCTGTCGGCCACCGGGGCCACTTCGGCGTCGCGCAGGCGCGGCTCGAGCGCGCGGGTGCGCACGGCCACGGTGACGCGCTCAAGCCCCTGCGCGGCGGCGGTCACGTCCCGCAGCGTTTCGTCAACCAGGACCTGCAATCCCCATTGCTCCGGGGTCACCACCACCCGGGCGCCATCGAGGGCCACCGCGGCATCCTGCGGAGGGGCTTCCAACTCAGCGGCAATCTGCGCCAGGTACCGCTGCATGGCCCGCTGGTCCACCTCCAGGCGCAACGGCAGGTCCACGCCCTGTTCCCAGACGGCCAGGGCGGTTCGCAGGTTCTGCAAGCGGCTCTCGTTCCGGGCGTAGGCAAAGGCTTCCTGCAGGGCATCGTCAATCACCAGGCGCAGACCAAGTTCCTCGGCCCCGGGCCGCCAGACGCGCTCGCCATAGGTGAGCACGACCGGGTTATACAGAAACGCGCCGTAGTGGCGCTCAACGGCGCCGTAGGCGCCATCAACGGTCATACCCCCCACGGGCACGCCGCGCACGCTGATGTTGGGATAGATCCGCCGCGCCATTTCGCGCTCGGCCAGCAGGAGGCCGATAACCCCTGCCAGCGCACCGAGGGCGATCAGGGCGAGCAGCACCACGAACCACTCGACGCCCCGGCTGCGCCGGCGCCTGAGCCGGCGCCGGGAGGCGCGAACCTCTTCCAACGCCGGCTCGGGCGCGGGGGTTGACACAATCGATTTGCGCATAGTCTGCCGGGAACCTGTACGGACGCAATGGAGCCGTCTGGAGTGTACACCGCCGTTGTGGGGAATGTCAAGCGTTTTTTGGGGGGCGCCCGGCGATCGCCCCCGTCAACAGCCAGGTCACCACGGCGGGGAAGCGGGCGGCCCAGTCAGCCTCGGTGTGGCGGGCGTCTTTCACTTCGAGGTAGCGCAGGCGCTCGCGGTCGTAGCCGCGGGCCATGAGCAGGCGCCGCAGCCGCCGGGCGGTTTTTTGCATCTCCGGCTGTTCGCCCGTGCCCACATCGAGGTAGATCCGCCCCGGCGCGTGGTCAGTGGCCGCCAGGTAGGCGAAGATGGCCCCGTCGGCGAACCAGAGCGACGGGCTGAGGGCCCCGGCCATGCCGAATATGTCGGGCCGGCGGAAAAGGGCGTAGAGGCTGATCAGGCCGCCAAGGGATGAACCGATGATCGCCGTGTGCTCCGGCTCGGGCCGGGTACGGAAACTCCGGTCAATGTGCGGTTTGAGCGTGTCGGTGATGAAGGCCAGGTAGGCGTCGCCCAGTCCCACCCCGTTCTCGGGGCCGGCGAAGGGACTGTACTCGACCATGCGCCGCTCACCCATGTTGGCGATGCCTACCACAATCGCCTCGATGCCCTGGCGGGCCAGGGCCTCCATCGTCTCGTCCACCTGCCACTCGACCCCGGCATAACTGGTGGTCGCGTCGAAGAGGTTCTGCCCATCGTGCATGTAGAGCACCGGGTAGCGCCGCATGCCCTCATCGTACCCAGGGGGCAGATAGACGCCGATATCGCGGCGGTTGTCCAGTTGGGGGCTGGGAAAGGCGGCGATGGTGATGAGGTTGCCCACCACCGTGCGCGCCTCGGGGGGCGGCCCCCCCAGGAAGGGCGCGGTGGCGGGGGGCGCGGCAGTCTCCACCCGGCCATAGCGCGCCGCCCAGGCCGCCCCATCCTGGCTCAGCACCGCCACCGAGCGACCCTGCAGCGGGTACGAACCGCCCGGCGGCAACGGCGGCAGGTCATCGCGGCCCTCGGGGGCGCCGCTGTCCAGCAGCGGCGTCCACGGGGGACCGCCGTCCGCGCCGGGGAGGACGAAGTCCAGGGGCTCGTGGTAGGCGTTGAAGAGCAGCAGGAGCACATCATCGCGCAGCAGGTGGCCCTGGGCGTCGAACTCTTCCATCAACTGCCCGTTGAGCAACAGCCCCACGCAGCGCACCATGCCATTGTTCCAGTCATCATCGTCCATCTGCTGGCCATCGGGGCGGTACCATTCAATGTCGCGCACCCCTGCGCCGTGGATCTCGCGCCCCTGGAAGAAAGTGGCGCGGTGCAGCACCGGGTGGGCCTTGCGCATGGCGATCAGGCGCCTGGTCCACTCCAGCAGCGCCCGGCCGTCGGCGTCCAGATCCCAGCGCATCCAGGCCACCGGGTTGTCCTGGCAATACACATTGTTGTTGCCGCCCTGGGTGCGCCCGCGCTCGTCGCCGTGGAGGATCATCGGCACGCCCTGAGAAAGCAACAGGGTGGCCATGAGGTTGCGCTGCTGCCGCAGGCGCAGGGCGTTGATCTCGGGGTCGTCGGTGGGGCCTTCGACGCCGCAGTTCCAGGAGTTGTTGTGGCTCTCGCCGTCGTTGTTGTTCTCGCCGTTGGCCTCGTTATGCTTCTCGTTGTAGCTCACCAGGTCGCGCAGGGTGAAGCCGTCGTGGGCGGTGATGAAGTTGATCGACGCATGGGGGCTGCGCCCGCTCTGCTGGTACAGGTCGGAGGAGCCGCTGAGGCGGTAGGCCAGCTCGGCCACCTGCGCCTCGTCGCCCTTCCAGAAGCGGCGCACCGTGTCGCGGTACTTGCCGTTCCACTCGGCCCAGTTCACCGGGAAGTTGCCCACCTGGTAGCCGCCCGGCCCTACGTCCCACGGCTCGGCGATGAGCTTCACCTGGGCCAGCAGGGGGTCCTGCTGAATGGTATCGAGGAACGAGGAAAGCTGGTCGCCCTCGTAGAGGCCGCGCATGAGCGCCGCCGCCAGGTCGAAGCGAAAGCCGTCCACGTGCATTTCGCTCACCCAGTAGCGCAGGCTGTCCATCACCAGTTGCAGCACTGTCTCTTATACACATCT
>JAOACN010000210.1 GCA_026417815.1 Chloroflexaceae bacterium
ACTCTTTGCGGAGCTTCTGGTCCAGCGCGCCGAGCGGCTCGTCGAGGAGCAGAACCTCGGGCTGGTTGATCAGCGCACGGGCCAGGGCGACCCGCTGCTGCTGACCGCCCGACAACTGCCGGGGGCGCCGGTCAGCAAAGCCGCTCAGCCGCACCTGTTCCAGGGCTTCCCGCACCCGCGCGGCGATTTCGTCTCTGGGACGGCGCTTCATCTCCAGGCCAAAGGCCACATTCTGCGCGACCGTCAGGTGCGGGAAGAGCGCGTATGACTGAAACACCGTGTTTACCGGGCGCCGATGGGGGGGGATGGTCGCCATCTCGCGACCGTGGATCACAATCGAGCCGCTGCTCGGGTATTCAAAGCCGGCGATCATGCGCAGGGTCGTGGTCTTGCCACAGCCACTCGGCCCGAGCAGGGAGAAGAACTCGCCGTCGCGGATCTCAAGCGAAACATGGTCCACGGCGACAACATCGCCGAAACGTTTGACAACGTCGCGCAGCTCGACCGCGTTCGTAGTGCTCAATCCTCGCCGTCCTCCATAGCAGAAAAGTCGCATCAATGATGCGACAGGCGTGCGACACCGCAAGGGCGCGTTCCGGGGAACTTTTTTGAGTATACCATGGTTTTTTGGCGCTTTGCGGCCACACAAGGCTCCACGCGCTGCGCCGCGCCCTCCCGGCGGGCAGGGGCACGGGGATGGGGAAACCGGGTTTCCCCATTTTCACGATCACGGACAGGTATGCTACAATACTGCCCATTCCGGGGAGCACACGTGAACGGCCCGCATTCGATCCAGGTGGAGACGCAGATGGACGAACTGATCGAACAGGTCGCCCGGGCCATCGCCGCCATCCCCGGTATGCCCGCCAGTTCGCCCCTGCCGCGCGTCGCGCCCGCGCCCTCGGATACACCGATCGCCGGGTTGATCGACCACACCTTGCTGAGACCCGAGGCAACCCCGGCCCAGATCGAGGCGCTGTGCGACGAGGCGGTGCGCTATCGCTTCGCCAGCGTGTGCGTGAATCCGGCCCATGTGGCCCTCTGCGCCCGGCTCCTCCGCTCAACGCCGGTGGCGGTGTGCAGCGTTATCGGCTTTCCGCTGGGCGCAACCACTACCAAGACCAAGGTGTTTGAGGCCACCCAGGCGATCGGCAATGGGGCGCGCGAGCTAGACATGGTCATCAACCTTGGCTGGCTCAAGGCCGGCGATTACGGGGCCGTCGCCGAGGACCTGCGGTCCGTGGTGGAAGCCGCGCACGCCCAACGGGTCCTGGTCAAGGTGATTATTGAAACGGCACTGCTCACCGACAGCGAGAAGGTGGCCGCGTGCGCCCTCGCCGCGCGCGTTGGCGCCGATTATGTCAAAACGAACACCGGCTTCCTGGGCGGGGGGGCCAGCGTCGCCGATGTGGCCCTGATGCGGCGCGTCGTTGGCCCTGCGATGGGGGTGAAAGCCTCGGGCGGCATCCGCACCCTTGCCGACGCCCAGGCGCTGATCGCCGCTGGCGCCGACCGGATCGGCACCAGTTCCGGTGTCGCCATTGTGCAAGCCGCCGAGGGCGCGGTCTGAGCCTTCGCGGAGCAGTTGGGGCCATGGGGAAACCTGGTTTCCCCCTGCCTGCCACATCCGTATCCGTTTTCCGAAAGTATTCTGTGGTTCAAGTGAGGATTGCAAGCAGAGGAGGTAGCCTTGAGCATCCTGATCGACGCGAACACCCGGCTGCTGGTGCAGGGAATCACCGGCAAAGAGGGCGAGTTCCACACCCGGGCAATGATGGCCTACGGCACCAACGTGGTGGCGGGGGGGGTTCCGGGGCGCGGCGGCCAGCAGGCGATTGATGGCCAGGTGCCGATTTTCAACACCGTGAAGCAGGCCGTGCAGGCTACCGACGCGAATTGTTCGGTGATCTATGTGCCCGCTGCCTTCGCCCCCGATGCCGTCCGCGAAGCTGCCGCCGCTGGCATTCCGCTGATTGTCTGTATTACCGAAGGTATCCCGGCCCTTGATATGGTGAGCACCTACGCCTTCGTTCAGGAGTGTGGCGCCCGTCTTATCGGCCCGAACTGCCCTGGCCTGCTCACCCCCGGCGCGGCCAAGGTCGGTATCATTCCCGGCAATATCGCCACTCCCGGCCCGGTCGGCGTGGTGAGCAAGTCGGGCACCCTTACCTACGAAGCGGTGGACGCCCTGACCCGCATCGGCCTGGGTCAGAGCACGATTGTCGGCATCGGCGGCGACCCGATTATCGGCACCAGTTTCATTGATGTGCTGGAGTTGTTCCAGGCCGACCCGCAAACCGAAGCGATCGTGCTGATTGGCGAGATCGGCGGCGACGCGGAGATCCAGGCCGCGCGCTATATCGCGGCCCACGTCACCAAACCGGTGGTCAGCTTCATCGCCGGCCAGACGGCGCCCGAAGGCAAGCGCATGGGGCACGCCGGGGCGATCATCAGCGGTGGCGAGGGCACCGCTCAGGAGAAGATCAAGGCCCTTGAGGCCGTTGGCGTCAAGGTGGCCCGCCTGCCTACCGACATCGCGCAACTCGTAAAGGATGTTATGAGCGCCGGTGTGTCATAGGCGCGGCAAACCGGTTTTCCCCGCGCCCGGCGGGAGCGCCAGGTTCGCCCCCGCCGGGCGTAGAGACGAACGATTTTTCGCCCCAACCGATACGGGCGCGGTTTTTCGCCCCCCGGCGCAGGGGCGAACGATTTTTTCGCCCCGACTACCCGTATTACGCCAACGGGACACGTAGTTCGACGGTTGTCCCGTGGCCCTGTTCAGACTTGATACGCAGATCGCCACCGATCAATCGCGCGCGCTCCTTCATGTTCAACAACCCCAGGCTGCCGCGATTGGCGTAAATCGCCTCAACCGCGGCCAGATTGAAGCCCCGCCCCCGATCGCGCACGCTGGCGACGAACACACCTTCTTCTTCGTACAGGTAGATGGTAATCGTGTCGCTGCGGGCGTGTTTCCGCGCGTTGTTTACCGCTTCCTGAATGATGATGAAGATCGCGGTTTCTTTCTCAGGGGCCAGGCGCGGCATGTGCGGCGGGGCCTCCAGCCGCAACTGGATGCCTCCCCCCGAGGGATCGCGCCACCGCTCGACGTACTGCTGCAGGGTGGGAAGGAGGCCCTGGGTCTCCAGACCCAGCGGGCGCAGTTCAAACAACAGGGTGCGGATGTCGTGGGTCGTTTTGTTGACCAGTTCCGCCAGGGTGTCGAGTTCATCGGGCACCCGTTCCGGCATTGCGTGGAACAGTTTCTTGATGAACTCGATGTTCATGGCGATCGCGGCAATGCTCTGGGCGGGGCCGTCGTGCAGATCACGGGCGATCGCATGGCGCACCTCGGCCTCTTTGTGCAACAGGCGATCGTGCTCCTGCTTCAGGCTCTGGTAGAGACGCGCGTTTTCGATGGCGATTGCCGCCTGCGCGGCCAGCGTGGTCAGCAACTGCAAATCCTGTTCGGAGAAACCCCGCCCGTCAATCTTGTTGAGCAACTGCATCGCGCCGATGGTGCGCTCTTGCAGGCGCATCGGCACACAGGCGATGGAACGGGTCACGAAGTCGGCCTCGCGACCGATGGCGTCGTACCAGCGGCTGTCCTGCTCCACATCGTTGACGATCTGGCCCAGGCCGTGCGTCACCACCCAGCCGGCGATGCCGCGATCGGCGGGCATGCGATAGGTGCGCTGCTCGTGGGGCAGTTCCAGCACCAGTTCATTGGTGGCCTCATCGAGCAGAAAGATCGAGCAGCGCTCCGCGCCGACGACCGGCGGCACGCGCAGCTTGATGTCGTTGAGCAAGCTGGGCAGGTCCAGATTGACCGCCAGCGACTGGCCGATCTCGTACAGCAGGTGCAACTCGCGCAGATCGCGCTCGGCCCGGCGCAGCATGGCGATTTTGTCGGCTTCGCCACCGATGGCCCGCACCAGCAGCACCAGCAGGTCCTCATCGAGTGGCGTGGCGCTCTCCCGGCCCTCAGCATCCTGGCCTTCCACCACCAGGTGCAGCAGACCAACCCCCTGACTGCCGCTCTGCAGGGGCAACTCGATCAGATCGCGCCCATCGTCGAGTGAATAGCTTCCGACAATCGGCTCGCCGCCCTCGGCACGGCGAGTGAAGCCCTGCCGCGCCTGTTCGATCAACGTGCGCGCCTCTTCGTCAAGCGGGCCCTGGGTGTAGTGCACCGTTTCGCCGTAGGGGCTGACGTATAGGAGCGCGCCGGCGCGAGCGGGCCAGAAGGAAATCAGGCGTTCGAGCGACGCGGCCAGCAACTCAGTGACATCGTGATGACCGCCCGCGATCAGCAACTGGCTGAGGGTCTCGAGCTGACGCTGGTTGATAGCGATGGGTGACATACGGTACCTCGCGGATGGCGATGTAATGGTTTTGTAACTGTACCCTATCGGTGTAACCACTGTCAACCGGGGCGGGCGCAGTCAGGGCCTGCGCAACGTCCTTCTCCCGCGGCCCGGAAGGTCGGGCTACAAAAAGCCCGTATAGCCCGCGCAGGCGGGCTTCGCATCGGTAGCCCGCGGCTTCAGCCGCCGGGCTACCGGGCGAATACCGGTTTACATCCTTAATCTTCATCAGCCGCCGGGCTACCGGGCGAATACCGGTTCATATTTGTAACCTTCATCAGCCTGCCCCCGCAGGCAGGGGTACAGGGAAACCCGGTTCCCCCATTTTTTGTAGAGTGTCGGGCCAGCCATCCGTATAATGGTACCAGGAACATCCACCTGAACCTGGCAGGCGCCCATGGCCATTGAACTGGTGCGTGTTGCCGCCCTGGCAGATGTGCCGCCGGGACGGCTGCTGTATGTGGAGATAGATGGCCTGCCCATCGCCCTGGCGAATGTGGAAGGGACGATCTACGCTTTTGGGGATAGTTGCCGCCACGAAGGCGGCCCCCTTTCGAGTGGCTTGCTGATCGGCGAGACGATCACCTGCCCCTGGCATGGCTGGGCCTACAACGTGCGCACCGGCAAGAGCATCGTGCCTCCCGTGGGATTGCGCATCCCCACCTATCCCGTCACGCTGCGCGATGGCGAGATCTTTGTCGCCATTGATTGGGGGGGGTAAGTGGCGCCTCCGCCAGATGGGGCGTGGGGAAACCTGGTTTCCCCACCCTCCCGCAAGCGCCTGTCAATCGTTTTGAGATGGTCTCGAAGGCTTGTGCCAGACCATTCCCGCAACATTCCGCACCTGTCCCGCGTCCTACGGGCAGACGGATGGACTGCCGGCCGACTGGCCGGCGAGGAACAAAGAGGAGCGAAACGATGAACGGCAAGCGCATTACCCGCAGCCGTGGCGACCGGTTGATCGCCGGGGTTGCCAGCGGTCTGGCTGCGTATTTTGGGATCGATCCGTTGTTTGTGCGGATCGGCTTCGTGATCCTCTCGCTGTTCAACGGCGTGGGCGTGATCCTCTACCTGGCCCTGTGGCTGATCGTGCCGAACGAGGACAGTCTCAGCGAAGGCCGCGCGACGGTGCAGGAGGCCGTAACCGAAATGCGCGCCATGGTCGAGGATCTGATCGCCCGCCTGCGCGGCGTGGTGCAGCGTTGACAAGCGCCGCTTCGGAGGGGCCTACGGCCCCTCCGAATCTCACACCCGCAGGCAAAGCTCGCCTTGACCAATTCACTCACTTCGGCTATCCTGCCCGACAATGAAGCCGTCTCACGGGTTAATTGCTCTGCTGGCGCTGGTCCTGGCGGCATGCACCGGATCGCCACCGCCTATGCCGACGCCATCCCCACCTGCCAGCCCCGTGGCCGTGCGCTCTTCAACACCGCTCCCCGCGCCCACGGCGACACCTCTGCCGTTGCCCACGCCTGCGGTGACCGTGGTGACGGAACCTTCGCCGCCCGATCCCCTCTTCGATCCACGCCGGCTCAGCTACGAGCACAACTTTAACGGCCCGGAAATCCAGGCCTTTCTCGAAGGGCGCGGCAGTCCGCTGGCGAGCGCGCGCTTTCAGGTTGGCGACCGTTCCCATTCGTTCAGCGAAGTGCTCGTGGGCTTGAGCAGTCTCTACAGCCTCAACCCCCGCCTGCTGCTCGCCCTGCTCGACCTGCAGAGCGGCCTGGTGAGCGGTGGCCGCGCCAGTCCCGAGCAACTGGCCTGGGCCATGGGCTACCGCGGCGATGGGGGCGGGCGGCGCGGGCTGTACAACCAGACTCGCTGGGCCGCCCGCGAACTCCGCTGGGCCATCCGCGATTACACCATCCACGGCCCCGGCGCGCTGCCTCCGCTGACCTTCGCCGACGGGACGCGGCAAGAGGTGGCCGCCGATCTCCCCTTCAGCCGCTACGTGCTGGCGCGGGTGCTGGCGCCCACGGTATCACCCGGCAGCCTGGGGGTGCGCCTCGACGGCCTGGTAACGAGCTACGCCCGTCTCTTCGACGATCCGCGCGTTCCACCCGCTGATTGGCCCCCACCCGCTCTGCCCTTTCTGGCCCGACCCATGGAGCGTTCCTTCCCCGTTACTTCCTTTTTCGACCACGACACGCCCTTCCTCCAGAAGAACGGTTCGCTCCTGACCTACTGGGGCCGCGCCGAAACCGATCTCGCCTTTGCCTACGACGGGCACACCGGCTGGGATTACGCCATGCAGCCTCCCGATAACGTTCTTGCCGCTGCGGCCGGGGTGGTAACCTTCGCCGGCAACTCCGACGATGGCTGCGGCTCTCCGGCCCGCGCCGTCGTCGTTGACCATGGCAACGGCTACCGTACCCTCTACTGGCACCTCGCCAGTATCGCCGTCACCGCCGGCCAGCCCGTGGCCCGCGGCGACGCGCTGGGCGTCGCCGGTGAGAGCGGCTGCGCCTTCGGCCCGCACCTGCACTTCCAGGTGCAGTACCTGGGCCGGGACGTGGACCCCTACGGCTGGTGCGGCGCAGAACCCGATCCCTGGGCGCGCGCTCCGGGGGGACAGATAAGCGTCTGGCTCTGGGAAGATATGCCTTCACCCTGCGGCCCGCCCCCGCCAGGGGTGATTGTGGTAGACGATGGCGGCCCCGGTTTCAGCAGCGCGGGCACATGGCAGGCGCACAACGTGGGTTACGGAGGCGGCTCGCGTTTCGCGGCGGGGAGCTTCGCCGGCAGCGTGGCGCATCCCTGGCGCGCTGCCGCCCTGCGCGCCCCGGTCGTGGCGCTCTGGCGCCCCGCCTTGCCCCGCGCCGGGCGCTACCGGGTGCTGGCCTATGTACCCTATGCGCTCAACGGCCTTGACGAAACCCGCGAGGCGCGCTACCTGGTGCGCCACCGCGACGGCGAGAGCATGGTGGTGGCCAACGTGGAACGCGAGCGCAACTGGTGGGTCGATCTAGGGACCTATGACCTTGAACCGCGTACCGCCCTGGTCAGCACCAGTACCCTGGCCGGCGACGACCGCCGTGGGGTGTGGGTTGATGCGGTCGCCTTCGTGCCCGTTGAATAGGCCCCCGGTAGGGGCGAAGCATGTTTCACCCCTGCTCACTGGGTGCTAAAAATCACATCCCTGCGGGACAGGGCATAGATTGAGAGACCCAGCAACGAGATGAGCAGCAAGGCCTGGGCCAGCAGATTGGCGAAGGCCGTAGGCGTGCTGTAATCGCGGGTCACCGCCAGTTGGAACCCGTAAAACGCCGGCACCAGCGGGCCGCCCACCAGGGCCTGCACCGCCCGCAACAGCGCCCTTCCGGCCTCGGGAATCGCTTCAAGCATCACGCCGCCGATGAAGTTGCTCGAAAAGGCGAGGGCGATCAGGCCCAGCACCAGCAACCGCCACCCGGTTGAGAGGACGAGTGGCGAGAGCAGCAGCATCAACGCCGCGAGCAGCCCGATATTGAGGAACAGGGGCAAGGCGCCGAGCAGCCAGTCGCCCAGACTCATATCGATCGGGCGGTTGAACAGTGCCGCGCCAAGGCTCAGCAGGCCATAGGCGCCAAGCACAATGGCACAGGCGCTCAAGAAGAGCCCGAGCAGGTAGGTGCCGCGTCCGATCCCGTGGGCGAGCGGCACGTAGCTCTGGGGGCGATCGCCCAACCCGATGATGATCGCCGTGGTGTAGAGGGTCAGCACAGGGGTGAAGATCCCCAGCGCGCTGAAAAAATACTGCGCATCCATTGGGCGGCGGAGAAAAACGAAATACACCGCGAGTGTGGCGATAATCTCGATCGCCACCCGGCCCGAGCGCAGATATTCCAACAGCGTAAATCCGGTAAATCGTAGGAGTCGCATACTGACCGCCTATTATCACGCCGAAACTTCGTCTCGGCGGGGGTTGCGCGGGCTCGCGCCTCCCGTGAGTTCCCCCTTTCCGCTGCGGCGCGGCTTCGCTGCGCCACACTGGAAAGGGGCTTGCGGAGGGACTGCGCCCCTCCGAGGCTCCCCACATTCGCGCCGGGAGGCGCCGTCCTCCCCGTCGGCTATCCGCCTCTCCATCGGTTTCGGTGCGGCCCAGCAGTTCGCTGAGGAGCTTGTCGCTCTCGCCGGGACGTTCGTCGGCGAGTGGCGCGGGTGGCGGCGCGGCAGACGGATTGACCAGCTCGTCTTCCCAGGAGGGCAGAAACGTGCCACGCGCCTCGGCGCTCGTCGGCGGCACGCTGTGCAGCGCCCAGAGGTACAGTCGCTCCAGGGGGCTTTCCAGCGGCTCCAGGGCCATAATCACCACCTCCGCGTCGAGGAGCATGCGTAACACGGTCGCCTGCAACTCAGGCGAGTTCGGGCTGAGCCGCACGCCCTGGGCGTCGCAGCGCACGCCGCTACCCAGGCCCTCCAGTTGGGCGCGCAGCTCCGCGTCAAGCGCGCCGACGCGGATGCGCACACTGTTGGCCACGTCCCGCAGATCGCGCATCCGGGCCTCGGCGACGATACGTCCGCCCGCCAGCACGCCTACGCGGTCGCAGAGGAGTTCCACCTCCTGCAAGTAGTGTGTGCAGAGGAAGATCGTGTGGCCACGATCGCGCACACTGGCAAGCAGTTCAATCACTTCGCGTTGCCCGGCCAGATCGAGGCCGCTGGTCGGCTCATCAATGAGCAGCAGGTCCGGATCGCTCAAGAGCGCCTGGGCGACGCCCAGGCGCTGGAGCATGCCTTTAGAGTACGTTCCCAGGCTGCGATCGGCTGCCGCGAGCAACCCGACGGTCGCCAGTTCTCGTTCGACCCGCTCGCGCAGCGTCACCCCGGTCAGACCACTGAAGTGTCCCAGGAAGCGCAGATACTCTCGGGCGGTATAGCGGGTATGGTAGCGTTGACGTTCGGGAATGTAGCCAATGCGCGGGCGCACCCGTTCCAGGTTCGTGCTGCCGAGGAGCCGCAGACGCCCCTGGTTGGGCCGCAGGAAGCCCATCATCAGATGGATGAGCGTTGTTTTTCCGGCGCCGTTTGGCCCGAGGAGGCCATAGACCTCGCCCGCCGCGACGCGCAGGCTCAACGCCTGCAGCACTGGCAGGCTGCCATAGGCTTTGTGCAACTCCTCGATCTCGATGACGTCGGTCACGTGTTCCTCTTGGAAACGATTTCAAGACCCGTGAACCCTACAAGACCAATGTAGAAAAGTGTTTTCCTGGGAGAGCAGGGCCCTCCCGAACCCTCCCCTCGGGCAGGGGCGTGGGGAAACCCGGTTTCCCCCTCCTCCAGGGGAGGTTTTCTGGGAGCTGTCTCTTATACACATCT
>JAOACN010000221.1 GCA_026417815.1 Chloroflexaceae bacterium
ACGCCCACCTGGAGCCGGTCGGCCAGGCCCTTGCCGATCAGGATGACGTCGCGGTCGCCGGGGCCGAGGAAGCGCCCCGCCACAATGGAGCGGGCCTGGAGACTGAGGGGCGCCTCGATCGCCGGGTCAATCGCGGTGATCGCCACCCCCAGGGCGGTCCCGCGCTTGCTGACCATGCCCGAGGTGCTGATCCGCGGCGCGACGGCCACGACGGTCGGCTCGGCCGCCACCGCGCGCATCACCGCCTCGGGATTCTCCAGCGGCAGCAGCGGGAGGCGCGAGGCCTTGACCCGGTAGCCCGGGGCGTTGATGTGCAGGTTGCCGCCGTAGATCCGCACCGCATTGCCGAAGATCGCCTGGTCGGAGCCCTCGATCATGCCGGTGAAGAAGATCAGCAGGGTCAGGCCGAGCACCATGGCCGTCAGGGCGATGGCGGTACGGCGCCAGTTGCGCCAGACATTGCGCCAGGCCAGGAGCACCAGCATCTTCACGGTAGCACCTCCTCGGCGAGCGGCCCGGCGGCGCGCGGCTCGGCGAACCAGCATTGCAGCGTCGCCGGGTCAATCAGGTGCAGCGAACCCGGCGGCGCGCCCAGCACCCGTTCGAGGGCATCGTTATAGGCCGCCACCAGACGCTCGGCGCGGGCGCGGGCCTCGGCCCGGGGCAGGTCCGAGAGCAGCAGGTGGGCGAAGCGGTCGCCCATACTGGTCAGGAGCGCATGGGCGATCGCCGCGGCCTCGTCGGGGAACGGCGTGGACAGCGCGCCCTCGCGGGCGCCATCGGCGATCAGCGCGGCAAGCAGCGGGACGATGCGCCGCTCCGAGAGGGCCTGGCCGTGCAGGCGCACCAGGGCATTATCATCGGCGTACCAGGCCCGCATCAACTCCAGCAGGTAATCCCGCCGCGCCGTCTTCCAGCGCCCGGCGGCATCGAAGAACTGCTGCAAGCGCGTCAGGGCCGGCACGTGCGTGGCCCCGACGATCGCGCTGCACAGGGCCTCAACCTCATCGGCGAGGCGCAGCGCCAGGGCCTCAAGCAGGCTCTGCTTCGAGTCGAAATAGTGGTAGAAGGCCCCCTTCGAGATCTGCAACGCATCGAGCACATCCTGGATGGTCAACTGCGCGTAGCCCCGGGCATAGATCAGCCGCTGGGCCGCATCGAGGATCTGCCCGCGCTTCTTCTCGTACTCGTGCGCCTTGACGGTGCGCGCCATAGCCTGCGCCCCAATGATAAACCAACCGTCGGTCTGCTATTATACGCGCCGGCGCTGCCCCGGCACAAGGGTGATCGGGGTCAGGCAAGGGAGAGAAGCGTTAACCAGGGGGAAGGTCGCAGGGGACGGGTGCAGGCTCACCGCCGAGGGCGCGGAGGGGCGGAGAGGACGGGCTTATTGGAACCCCGGCGCGCTTCGCGGTGAGGTGGAGCGGCGACGATCAAGGCCAACCGTGTGCTCGGCGCCGGGTAGCGCAGTCAGGAGGGGCTGTGCCGGTTGTACCCTGAAGCGTGGCCGCTCCAAGATAACGATCATGCCGGTCCACCCAGTCAGATCCTTGACTATCGAAGGCGCCGATAAATCGCTGTCCCCACGCGCTGCGTCCCTACGGCCCTGCGCCTCGGCCCGCTGCGGTACGGACGCAGTTCCCATTCCCACCCCCGGCAACAAGCGAACCGCGATCAGCGCTTGATCGCGGTTCGCCTGTCTTGCGCCGCCCCGGGCTTCGGCGGGTGGCCGCCTACCACAGGGGGCGGCGCGGGTGTTGTTTGGCTCGCTCAGGGCGAACCCGGAACCGGCCTGTCGTTCTCCTTGAACGCCTCGGCGCCGTAACGGCCTGATATGTCGCGGCGCATTTCTGGCGGGCGAGAAGCGCGAGTGGCGAGACGCAACCCGTTGTTGTCGTTGTCGTTGTCAGGGTTGTTGTCGTTGCGGTAGGCGCAACGGGCGTTGTCGCGATTGTTGTTCCACGAGCCGCCACGCAGCAGGTTGTCGGCCAGTTCCACCGCCCATTATACCTCACCGTTGCGCGCATCCGGGTCGCCCGGGGGGCGAAACTCCGCGCCGCGCGGCCGCTCGGCCGCCGGCTGCGCCCCGCCGCGCTTCATCCAGTCGCCAAGCAGCGCGCCGATCGCGCTGACTTCGCGGCTGACGTGCTCGTACTGGCGCAACGTCAGCAACTTCAGATCGTGGGCCAGGCGCAGATAGACTCGCCGACGATAAGTGACGAGTGACGAGTGACGAGGGACGAGTGACGAGTGACGAGTGACGAGTGACGAGTGGCAAGCCGCACAGTCCGCATGACGCTACGATGCAAGGCCAGTCCGCTTCGCAACGCCTTGCCCGGATTTGGACTGACAGGTGATGAGTGATGCCAGAAGCAGGTAAAGCGTGGCAAATCCAGTAAACGCCACCCGCTTGTCACTCGTCACTCATCACTCATCACTGGCATCAGCGAGTAAGGCTGCGACGCAAGGCATTGAGCATCTTTCGCAGCTCGTTGATCTGCGTAGAGATCGGGGAAAGTTCCTCTTCCAAACCATACCCAAGCTGTTGGGCGAGATAGATCTGTGTGTCAACCTCGGCAAGCGATCCTTCAGCATGAGAGAGGAACTGGATGAACTCGCCGGTTGTGCGACGAGCTTGCCCTTCCGCAATATTTGACGGGATGGAGACAGCGGCTCGACGCAGTTGCGCAGTCAGGCCAAAGCGCTCGTCGCTCGGAAAGCGCTGCGTTACCCGATAGATTTCCAGAGCTAGCGCTGTACCTTTCTGCCATACGAGCAGATCGCGGTAGCTTTGCGGCTTTCCTCCATTGTTCATCACTGATGTCCTGTGCCCCGTTATACCGGTGACAAGTGACAAGTGACGAGTAGCTCTAGCCCTGCGCCGCCCTGCGCCAGGATGGCGCTTGCGGAATGTTCAAGGTGAATTGGTATTACTCGTCACTCGTCACTCGTCACTCGTCACTCAACAGCGATCGCGTTTGGCCCGCCGGGCCGCGCGGTAGGACAGGTAGAGATTCTCGAAGTCGTAGACCTGTAAGTACAGGTTACGGTAGGTCTTCATAAAAAATTCGCGATTCGCGCCTTCGGCGCGGGTGGGGGACTGGCCGTCCCCCACACCCCCTGCCGCGAATCGCAGCCCAAACGCTGTACAAAACCCTTTACAATATCAAAAAGCCAAAAAGTCAAAAAGACATTAAGACGAAGGCAAGGAGAACAAACGGGCGAGACGCAACCCGAAGATGCCGGTGACGCCGCCAGGGTAGTCGGCGAAGCGGTAGGCGCAACGGGCGTTGACGCGATAGCTGTTCCACGAGCCGCCACGCAGCACATACGTCTTACTCGCTCGTTTGTTCGCAGTGTAAAGAGTTTCTGCGTCTACCTCTCCCTCGAACGGGTACGGGACCAGTGGTGTGCTGCACCATTCCCAGACATTGCCCGCCATGTCCTGCGCGTCGCAGGCCGCTGCGCCATGGGGGAAGATGCCGACCACCGATGTGCCGTCGATCCCGCTCTCGCTTGTGTTCGCCCGAATGCTGGCAATCATACCACCGGTCAGCGTTTCTGTCACGTTCCGGTCGCCCCAGGGGTACTCGCGCCGCCCGGCCCGCGGGTCGCCCCCCGGCAGTGCCAGAGGGTAGGCCGCCGCTCGCTCCCACTCCGCCTCGGTCGGCAGGCGCACCTCCTCATCCGCCCTCAGCGCGCCCAGGGCGTGCAGCCAGGCGTTCACCCACCAGGCAAAGGCCGTGGCCGCGTACCAGGTCACTCCTCCCACCGGGTGGTTGCCCTCCCCGGCCTGGTAGCGCGCGCCGGGCCAGTAGCGCGGACGGAACTGCTCCGGCGTCTGCTTGTGCTGCTTCATCAGCGGCAGGAGCTTTTGAGCCGCTGCGACGGCCTCAGGTGCGCCGCGCCCGGCCAGGGCCTCGACGAAGAGCAGGTACTGGCGGTTGGTCACCGGAAAGCGCGCCAGGGCGTAGGGCCGGCGGATGGTGTGGTCAAACTTGTTCTTCTTGTCGCTCATGCTAAACGTGCCCGGCTCAATCCTGGCTGCCCAGTAGTCGTCTTTCGCCAGATCGAGGCCGGGGCGGTCGGTATCGGCGTCGAGGCGGTCGAGCATGGTCGCGGCGCGGTTGCGCAGCACGGGGTCGGGGTGGGCCGCGGCGCGCCAGTCGTCGGTAAGCGCGGCGAGGGCGCGGAGGCGGGCGGTGGCGGCGCGGTGGATGGGCGCCAGTTCCGGCACGCGCGATGCGTCGGCGTCGTCGAGGGCCTCGCCGGCCAGCAGCAGGGCCTCCGGCTCGTTGGTGTCGAGCAGGCCGCGCAGGAACTGGCGCGCCTTGTCGGTGACGCCGCTGGTGGCCCAGTGGCCGACCGCCAGCAGGATGGTCTCCTTCCAGCGCGCCTCCTTCCGCAGGGCCAGCAACCGGTCCACGCCGTCGGGACGCTGGTCGAAGTTGCGGGCGGTGAGGTATTCCTGCAGGGTGTAGTGTGAGAAGCTATAGCCAGCATCGCGCCGCTGCAGGATGCCGCTATCGAGGGCCAGGGAGTCGAGCAGCCTGGCCACATACGCCCGCGCCTCCTCGCCGCTCCACTCCATGTCCGCGGCGTAGCGCGGCGCCAGCCGGGCAACGATCTCCTCCAACGTGACCTCGCGGCGCTGCGTTTCTTGCATCCAGGCGGCCAGTGTCTGCAGGCGGCGCTGCACGCTGCCCACGCTCTCGCCGAAGAGCACCGGTTTGGCCGCCTGGCTCTCGGGCAGCTTGCCACCGGACAGTTGCAGGATGCGCCAGGTTTCCAGCAGCAGGTAGACCAGCCGGTTGTAGAGTTCGGCCCGCTCGCGCGGCAGACCCACGCCGGTGTAGACCAGCAGGGCCACGCTGGTGAGCAAGAGCGGGTTGGTACACATATCGAACAGACGCGGGTTGCGCTCCAGGATGCCCCAGAGATAGCCGACTTCGTCGCTCACGCTGCGCTGCTGGGGGCGCCCCGGGTCGTTGCGGTAGGCCGCGCCGAACCAGTTGTTGAGCAGTTTCTGCATCTCATCGCTGTTGAGCGGGCTGAGGTGGCGCTCAACGAAGCCGGGGATGCCGATCTCCTTGAAGGGTCGGCTGGCCACCAGGTAGCGGTTCTTCGGGCACGAGCGGACCAGGCCGGCGATCCACTCCTGCATCGCGCTGCGGCGCGGCGCGTCGCCGGTCTCGTCGAGGCCGTCGAGTAGCAGGAGGCAGCCCCCGGCCCGCACGAGCGCCGAGAGCGGCGTGGAGGTCAGGGCGGCCTGCCAGGCGGCCGGCGAGGGCAGCTCCGGTTCACCTGCCGACGTCTCAACCGGCTGCTCCTCCCGCAGCTTCAGGAATTCTGCCACCTGGGGCGCCACCTGGCTATCGAGCCAGGCGAGCAGCGGATCGGCCGCCGGTGCGCACTGCCGGCCCTCGGGCGTATCGCGCAGCCACTTCATCGCCAGCGTCAGGCGCATGTAGACCGGCAGCGGCAGCGGATTGCCGCGGAACCCGAGATGTTCCACCACGCCGGCCGGGTCGTTGCGCAGCAGCGCATCGGCCAGGGTCAGGGCGCCGAAGTGCAGGGTGGTGGTCTTGCCGCTGCCGGCATCGCCGATCAGCAGCATCCGCTCGACGCGCGACTGCCCGGCTCCACGACCTTTGCGCGAGCCGGCGCCAGGCTGCGTGTCGCTGAACAGCGCAAAGACCCTTTCGCTCTGCTTCAGCTTCTCGAGCGCCTCGGCGCGCTGGCGGTACTCCCGCTCCGGCTCGAACTCACCCCTGGTCAGCCGCTGGAACTCCTCGATCTGCGCCCGTTCGATCACTCGCAGGGGCACGTAAACATCGGCCAGCGGCAGGCGCGCCGCCCGGTCGGCCGCCTTGATCGGAATCACCGGCAGCAGGCGCAACTCGCTGCGCAGCCAGGCCAGGTAGGCGGTACGAACGATCAAAGCAGCATCCATGGTTCACCGGTATTGGCTATCGGTTATCGGCTATCTCAAGCGGCTCCAACCGCTGTATCAACTCCGGGGCGGCGCCCAGCTCGCGCAGGCGGGCCAGCACCTGGCGGCGCTCCGGTTCAAGCTCAGGCACAAGACCGTCAAGGGCCTCGATCAGGGCCTCGGCGGCGAGCAGCGCGCTCTCCGCGCCTTCGTCAAGGAGACGCGCGAACAAGGGCTTGAGGATCTCCGGGTTGATGGTCGCCATGTCACCCACCGCCAGCACAATGGTCGCACGCCAGGCCGGCTCGGCGCGCCGCGCGAAGAGCCGTTCGACAATGTCGTCGAATTGCGTATGGGCGCGGGCGGCCAGGTAGTCGCGAAAGCGAAAGGTGAAGCGGTAGCGCCCCCGCTGCTCGGTCAGCAGGCCGGTATGGCGCGCCACCGAGCGGAACAGGCGCTCCAGCGTGTCGGCGTCGGGCGCGTCCTCGGGGTCACGGGGTGGCAACACATTCGCACACGCGCCACGCCTGGAGACAAAGGCTTCCAGGGCCAACTCCTCGCGCCCCAGGGCCAGCATGCAGGCCGCGAGTTCGGCCAGCCGGCCAAGGGCGGCGCGGTGCGAGGCCTCGGGGAACGGGTCGGCCCCCTCCTCCCGGCGCAGGCGGTTGCGGCGCCATTCCAGCAGCAGGTCAACCATCCGGCGGTACTTCTCCACTCGCAGGCGGGGCAGCCTGAGATCGGAGAGGGCCATACGCGCCATTGCCGTGAGGAAGAGCGGATTCTTCGCCATCGGCTCAAGATCCTGGTCCTTCAGGATTGTCGCCAGCAGGTCATCGGACTCACGCTCAACCTGGCGCACGACCTCGGGCGTCAGCGATTCGGCGTCGTACTCGGCGCGATGCCAGTTGATCAGGATGCGACGAATCTGCTGGGGCCGCAGGGGCAGCAGGTGGCGCTTGGCAAAGCCCTTAAGCAGGTGATCCGGCAACGGGCGGCTGGTCACCACATACACATGTTCTGGATGCTCGTCCTGGAGCTTGAGCAAGGCACGTTGGAAATCCTGGCGCTCTACCGCTTCATCAATCTCGTCGAGCCCGTCGAGCAGGAACAGGCAGCGATGGGCCTTTTGCGCCACCAGCGCACGCATCAGGTCCGCCCGCCAGTGTTCCGTGTCACCCGCCAGCCGGCAGAGGTGGCGGTCGATCAGGCGCGGCAGAGTTGGTTCGGTCGCCGGCTCAGACTGGCACAGTTCGGCGCGGCAGTGGGGCAGATCCTGGAGCTGCACATAGACCGGCAGCAGCGGCTTGTCGCTGACAAGCCCGAGATCGGCCTGCAGTTCCGGCGCAACGTCCGGCCAGGCTTGAGCCAGCAGCAGCGCGGCATAGCGCAGGGTATGCGACTTGCCGCTGCCCGCATCACCGATTAAGAGCAGTCCAGCGGGCCGCTGCCCGGCGATCGGGCCGGCCAGGGCGGCGAAGACCGGCTCAGGGACGGCCTCGGGATGCGCGCGGACCTGCAGCGGCACGTAGTCGCGCGTGT
>JAOACN010000249.1 GCA_026417815.1 Chloroflexaceae bacterium
CACGCAGCGGCGCAAGCGCCCTGCGTTCGACTTGCATGCATTAGGCACGCCGCCAGCGTTCGTCCTGAGCCAGGATCAAACTCTGCGTGGGATCGTGAAGTTCGCCTTTCGGCTCCCTCACCATCCAGTGTTGACGTGGACCAACTCTATCAACTACCGTATTCTGGTTGTGAAGGTGCTCACTGAAAACGAACCGGGGGAAAACAAAACCAGGAAGGTTCAGATGGTTCTGAGCTTCCTGGCGACGTCTCTGATACGGCTATCAGCGCGGTTCGCTCGGTTTGTTTCCTCACTTGTTGCGTCTGCCTCACAGAACTCTGTGAGTGAGACGTGGCTCGTTTCAGCGTTGGTAGTATAGCACTCGCGTCGCGGGTTGTCAAGGATGTGTTAAGAGACTACAGGACTTGTGTAAAGGTCGTCTCCCGCGGCGGGGTGTGGGGCGGCTATGCCGCACGATCGTTGGTCGCTGGTTCTGCCTGGGAGAACGTGGCCCTCTCCCAAACCGTTCCGCTATGATACTATAGACTGGTTCTGATTCCGGGTTACAGGCAGGGCGCCGGGTTCCCCGGCGGAGGTGAGGAACGTATGTCCATCGAAGCGGCGTTGCGCGGGGTTCAGGTGGTGGAAGTGGCGACGTATCTGCCGGGGCCGGCCTGCACTCAGTTGCTGGCGAGCCTGGGCGCGCGTGTAACCAAGGTGGTGCGGCCGGGCGGCGATCCGCTGCGGCGGCTCCCACCGTTGCATGCGGCCTATCCGGCCCTCAACGCCGGCAAGGTTGAGGTGGAACTGGATCTGAAGCGCCCCGAGGATGTGGATGCCTTTCGCTCCCTGGCGCGCCAGGCCGATGTGCTGGTGGACGGGTTGCGCCCCGGCGCGCTCGAGCGCCTGGGGGTGGGCCACGCGGCCCTCCAGGCGCTGAATCCGCGCCTGATCTACTGCGCGTTGAGCGGCTACGGCCTGTCGGGGCCGCTGAGCCATCTGGCGGGACACGATCTGAACTTCGTGGCCCTGTCCGGGTTGCTGGCGACCACAACGGTGGGCGACGAGCCGGCCCTGCCAGGCACGCAACTGGCCGATCTGGTGAGTGGCCTGACCGCGGCGACGGCCATTCTGGCGGCGCTGCTTGCCCGCGGCGACGGGCCGGGTTGCCTGATCGATGCGCCTATGCTCGCGGCGACCCGCTGGTTGATGACCCCGTGGTACGCGGTGGCCCGCGCGGGTGAGCAGCAGGGAGGGTTAAGCGGCGGGGCGGCTTGCTACCGGGCCTACCGCACCGCCGATGGGCGCTATCTGGCCGTAGCCGCGCTTGAGCCGCATTTCTGGGCGCGCTTCTGCGAGGCGCTCGGGCGTCCTGATCTGACTCCGCGACAGCAGGATGCCGACCAGCAGGCCCTGGCCGACGAGATAGCCGCGCTGATCGCCCGGCGACGTCTGGGGGAATGGCTGCCTGTCTTTGCCGATCTCGATGCCTGTGTCACTCCCGTGTTCACGCTTGAGGAAGCGGCGCGCGACTGGGACGGGGGCGCCGGTCTGCCCTGTTCATCCTCAGTCTGACCGATCAGGGGCCCGGCGCTCTCGCGGGCCGCGGGGTGGGGAAAGCCGGTTTCCTCATTTTAGAGCACAATCTTCCGTTCGGCGATCAACTTGTTCCGCAGCTTGCGGTACAGTTCATCGTAGTTGAGGCGCCCCATGGTGATCTCGTACTTGTAGGCCTGCAACATCTTGTGCACCTCGGCGTCAAGGCGCTCCTCGACCATCAATTCATCGGTCATAATCTCGATAATGGCGAGTTTCAGCGCCGTATCGTCACCGCGAAAGAGTACGCCGTCGATGTCAGCAAGGGTGTCGACGAGATCAACAGCGAGGGCCTCGATCTTTTCGGGCGAGAGTTTCATCCTTTCTCCTCACGGGTGGCGGTAAGGGTCTGGCGTAAGATTTGCAGTTCCTCGATGCGCTCGGGGGGCAGGCGTCGGATCGGGCCGAGGAGCGCCGCCGCGTGGATGATGCGCGCGCAGTGCTCGAGTTGTTCCATCAGGTAGTACGCCTCAAGGGGGGTGCGGCCCAGGGTCAGCGCGCCGTGGTGTGAGAGCAGCACCGCGTTGTGGTCGCCGATAAGGTTATCAACCGCCGCGCCCATTTCGGCGGTGCCGGTGCGAGCGTAGGGCGCAGTGGGTACCGGGCCCAGAGATAGCACGGCCTCGGGCAGGAGCGGCTCGGCCATGCTGATGCCCGCCAGGGTGAGGGCGACGGCAGTGGGCGGATGGGCGTGGACGCAGGCCAGCGCGTCGGGCCGCCGGCGATAGACGTGCAGGTGCAGCAGTTGCTCGGAGGACTGGCGGCGGCCTGGCGCCGCGCGGAGCAGCGCGCCCTCGGGGTCGATCACCACCAGGTCGTCGGGTTCCAGTTCGCCTTTGCACAGGCCCGCCGGGGTGATCACGATTGTCCCATCGGGCAGGCGGGCCGAGATATTGCCATCGCCAGCGGCGATCAACCCGCGCTGGTACAGCCGGCGCCCCACCTGGACAATCGCCAGGCGGAGGGCTTCCTCATTGGCCATGGTTCCCACCTACGTTACAGCTCTGGAGGGCCGTTTGCGGGAGGGCGCGGCCCTGCCGGGAACGCTCCTGTGCTGGTCGTCGGGAGGAGGGTGGGGAACCCGGGGTTCCCCACGCCCCTGCCTGCGGGGCATTTGCGGGAGGGCGCGGCCCTCCCAGGAACGAAATCGGATAACCTGGTTATCCGGATAGGCGGCGCCACAGCGGTTCACGGGCCGCGATGGCGCCGCACGGCGGTGCGTAGCTGGCGGGCGAGCAGCAGGGCGAAGAGTGCCCATCCGAGCCAGGCGATGAGGGTCTGGCTCAGGCGGGTGAGCAGCAAACCGATGAGCAGCGCCATGCGCACCGTGGTCACAAGGGTGCGCTTCCACGCCAGCACGCGCGGGGTCGCCTCCCAGTCGATCGTGGCGATACGCGGCAGCAGCCCCCGTTCCAGGCACCCTTCCAGAGAGTAGACGTAGATTGTGTCGGTAAACTGACCGGCGAGAACAAGGTCGCGTTCAAGCGCCTCCCACGATAGGGGCGGCAACCCCCGGATGCTCCTGGCGCGTGAACCGGCGCTATCAACGATGCCAACGCCAATGCCATCGGCAGCAGGGCCGTAACTGGCGATCAACGCCCCACCCAGGTCATCCTCCAGGGCCGCCAGCGGAACGCTGCTGTAACAGATCAGCACCTCGACATCGGCGGGTACATCAACGATGTCGAGCATGCGCTGGGCCAGTGTGCTGCCTGCCCGCCGGTCGTCGGCCACGACGGGCACCTGGTAGGTGTGCACCTCGTAGCCATCGTGGCGGATTTCGCTCACCAGGTCGGTATAAGCATTGCGCGCCGCGCCGTAGAGCACGTTGTCACGGGCGCGTAAGAAGCGCCGGACAAGGTGGCGCAGGTTGCCGTGTTGCAACTGGTCGAGGGCGCTACCCGGCGGAGCGATATTCAGACCAACGGCGTGGAAATGTAACCCCTGTTCTCGCGCCCAGTCGCGGAAGCGATGGTACCGCGCAAAAGCCTGGGGGTAGTTCTGCAGGTTGAACCAGAAATCGTCGCCGGGCGGCAGGAGCAGCCAGGCAATGACCGTGACCTGGCGCTGGTTCAACAGGCGCACCGCCTCGGCGAGGGCCTGGGTGAAGTCGTAGAGCGCCACCGCGACACCGTAACCATGAGCGGCAAGATAGGCGACGAGCCTGCCGTCCCGAAGGCGCGCGAGCAGTTCGGCCCCCTCGAGTTCACTGAAAAAGATAATCTGGGGTTGGCCATAGCCAGACCCTACCGCTTCTCGTGTTGGTGTTGCAGCTTGCACTGATGTTGATATGTTTACCGGTAACGCCTTCGGTTGGCGAGTACCTGCAGCCGCGCGTGTTTCCCGTCGTCAGATGCGCGCCAGAACAACGAGGTCTACTACCGCTATTATACATCGGTATTTGACCGCAGACGTGCACGGGTATGGCCCGCGACATCGCAATGACCGTAGCGTTCGCAGGAGGGCTTCGCCCACCCCCACTCGCCCGACGGGTGGGAGTGGGCGAAACCTGCTTTTCCCTTGCCCCACCAGGGGAGTGAAAAAGGGTTTTCTCGGGAGGTTGCAACCCTCCCGAACGTTCTCGGAGAAGGCCTGTACCTGCGTCCGAGCTTTGGCGCCGCATCGGGGGCCGAAGCGGTGGCGCGGCCACTGCTTCGGCCGTACCGGGCAAGGGCCGACCCATCACCTGTGCTCGGACGAAACACTATGTTCGGAACAGGCGGTGTTTGGGGAAGGGTGAAACCCGACCGCCTCACGGCTGGGGTGTATCGCAAGGCGGGCTGGCGCTGGATGCCACCGCGGTCCTTCCATTAAGCAACCAGACGAGCACGCTTCCGTCCCACTCGATACTAAAGGTGAATTTCGGATAGACCTCGGGCTGGCCAGGCGGGAAGACCGTGGGTTGACCGCGATCGATTGGATCGGGAGAGAAGCGGTTGTCTGGACCAACAGGAACAACCACCGGCCCGGTTGCGACGTTGCGGTAGGTAAAGTACGCGACGTAGCGCGTATCGCTAAGCCTGGCGACACACTGCAGAACTGGACGCAATGTGACGCCGTCATCAGGCTCGGCCGTAGCCGTTTCGATCGGTGTCGCCGTAGGCGTGCTGGTGGGCGTCGCCGTAGCCGTAGGCGTGCTGGTGGGCGTCGCCGTAGCCGTAGGCGTGCTGGTGGGCGTCGCCGTAGCCGTAGGCGTGCTGGTGGGCGT
>JAOACN010000260.1 GCA_026417815.1 Chloroflexaceae bacterium
GTATAAGAGACAGAGGTAGGCCACATGCTCGACCGTGAGCAACCAGGGCCGGAGACCAGTTGCACCCGTACCAGGGGCAGGCTCGGGGGCGGCCCGTGGCCGCGACAGTTCAAGGGTTGCCATGCGCTACCTGTAGGCCCAACACGTGCCTGTGCCACATGTTCCGAGGCATTGTACACGATGGGGATGCGCCGGGCAAGGCCACCGTTTCCTTCCGGCGGGGAGGGGCCGAGGGCCGCGGGCCCTCGGCGAAGCCGTAGTTCCTCCCCGCGGCGGCCAGCGGGTCGGGTGAAACGAAGGTGGGGAAACCTGGTTTCCCCACCCCCCTGCCCGATGAACCCGACGCTCACCGCGGTTCGAGGAACAGCACGTCGGCGGTATGCCGCTCAACCGCTTCGCGGCTCCACAGGAGCGGGCAGTAGCCGCCCGCGCGCCAGGCGCCGGCCAGGTCGGCGTAGTGGCTGCTCATCGGGTGGCCGCTCTGCCCGGCGGGGATAATCACCCGCGCCGCGTCCCAGTCGCCGGGATCGAAGATCTGCCGGTAGGAGGGGGCGTTGTAGATCGGCCCGGCGGCCGTCTGGCGCGGCACGTACTGCTGGTTCACGGTGTCCACGTCGCCGCCGGTGGGCCAGGGGCCGCGGTTGAAGATCGGGGCCAGCGCCGGAACGCTCCCCAGCGGGTGGCGCAGGGTCAGCGTGTGGATCTTGCCGTAGCTCCATTTAGCCGGATCGGGGCCGAGTTTCTCGCGCAACTCGGCCACGGCCAGCCGCAGCGCCTCGCCGAGCGCCGCGCCCCAGCTCCGCTCGCCGCCGAGCCAGGCATCCGGGCGGGTCAGGTCGGTGGCGGCCTCGGCGCGGGCCAGCACCTCAGGCAGGGCCCGTTCCAGATAGGTGTTGGAAGGCAGCGCGCCAAAGGCCCCCAACCCGCCCTGGGCGCCGATCAACTCGCCAAGCTCAGCGTAGACCACCCGGAGCAGGTGGTGGCGCATGGCATCGTAGACCGCGCCTGCCGGCGCCTCGGCCGTCAACTCGCCGTCCCAGGCCGCCAGCAGGTCACGCGCGGCCCGTTCCAGGCGCTCCTCCGGTTCCAGGCGCGCCACCAGACGCGCCAACTGCAACCCCGGCAGGCAGCGCAGGTCGGCCTGAATCTGGGCGAAGCTGCGCACGTCGTGCCGCTCCACGCCCTGCAACAGTTCCGTGATCCGTTCGGCGCGGTAAGGGTTGGCCCAGTCGCCGTGGATGGCATCGTGGTAGGGGTGATTGGCGCTGACGATGCGGTTGTTCGCCGTAACCACCAGACCGCCCGGCGGGTCGAGCGCGGCGGGCAGGGACAGATTGGGGATGAAGCCCTGCCACTCGTGCTCGCCGTCCCAGCCGGGCACGGGCGTTTGTCCGTCGCCCTTCGCCCGCACGGGCAGGCGGCCGCCCACCGCGTAGCCGATGTGCCCATCCACGTCGGCGTAGACAAAGTTCTGTGGCGGCACGTCCCAATCCTCCAGCGCGGCGCGGAACTCGTCCCAATCCCGGGCGCGGTTGAGGCGCAGCACCGCCCGCGTCACCGCTGGCGACGGATCGAGCGCCGTCCAGCGCAGGGCCAGCGCCTGATGCGGCGTGGCCGGTTCGGCGCGGCGGAACGGCGAGCCTTCGGGGCCGGCGATCTCATCAATAATCGGGCCGTGGTGGGTCAGACGCACATCAACCAGCACGACCTCTTTCTGGCCCTTGACCACGATCTCTTCCCGCAGGCTCTCGACCTCGCGCCACTCGCCGCGCCACTCGTAGAGGTCAGGGTTCTCGGGATGGAACTGTTCGATGTAGAGATCCTGATTGTCGGTCATAGTATTGGTCTGACCCCAGGCGATGCGCTCGTTGTGCCCGATAATCACACCGCAGGTGCCGGGAATGGTCGCGCCGGCCACCTTGAAGTCGCCGCCCTCCAGATGGGCCAGGTACCACAGGCCGGGCAGACCCAGGCTGAGGTGGGGGTCCTCGGCCAGCAGGGGCCGGCCGGTGGTGGTTCGCGCGCCGGAGACGGCCCAGGCATTGGAGCCCTGGGGCGTGCCGCTCTCGCCGGTAAAGGGGGCCGCCTCGGCGGCGAGCCGCAGGGCGCCCTCGCCGAGATGGGGCGGCAACTCCGCCTCGGGAGGCACGGTGACCACCGCCGCCCCGGGGTAACGCGGGGCGATGGCCGCAGCGCGTTCGTAACCTACGGCGGCGATGATCTTGCTGTTCAGCAACTCGCCCGTCCAGTTGCCCGAGAGCGTCAGGGCCATAATCTTCGGCCAGACCAGGACATCCACCAGTTCCCACGGGCGCGGCTGGAACCCCAGCAGGGTGAACTCCAGCGGCAGCCGCCCGCGACTGGCCTCCAGACAGGCATTGACGCCACGCACATACGCTTCCAGGATCATGCGCGTCTCGTCATCGAGCAACTCGACCTCGCGGCGGGCCAGGCGCTCGAAGCCCAGGGTGCGCACGAACTGGTCGGAACTCAGGGCCACTGGACCGAAGATCTCGGCCAGTTGCCCGCGCCCGGTGCGGCGGTTCAGTTCCATCTGCCAGAGCCGGTCCTGCGCGTGGACATAACCCAGCGCGGCGAAGAGGTCGGCGTTACCGGCGGCGTAGAGATGCGGAATGCCCCAGCGATCCCGGCGCACCTCGACCTGGGCGCCGAGACCCGGCAGCGGCTGCCGCCCGGCCACGCGGGGGAGCGAACGGCGCAAAGCGGTGACCACGCCAATACCCACGGCGCCAGCGGCAAGACCGAAGGTCAGGCCAAGCACCCGAGCAAGGCGGGGAAGTTCTGTCATTGAGTGGCGCCTTTCTGTGCTAGTGGCTCACCACGGTGGTTTTGCGGGGCGCCGGCAGGAGGGTTCAGGAGGGCCTGGCCCTCCCGAAATCATACTGCCCGCTGCAATCAATGTGGTGAACCGGCAGGAAGATCTCCTGGTATTGTGTGCCGCTTGCGCCGCGATGTCAAACCCCCGCTGGCCCGGCAACTGTTCACATCACGAGAGCGAGGGCTTCCAGCCCTCGTTGTGGCTTCGAGGGCGTCTCGCCCTCGCTCCCAGGCTCTACTGTTGCCCCCGGTGTGAACAGTTTCGCTGGCCGCGCAGGGCTCATGCAAAATCTTCGGGGCCAACCCACCTGTTTCCCTGGTTCTGACGGCTACGCCGTCAGAACCAGGGAAACATGACCGTATCGGGCGGCATGGCCGCCCCAACCCCCCCGCCGAAGGCGGACTGTGCATCGGCCCTGTGGCCGCAGCTTCGCCATGCTACCACGATAAAATCAGAGTATACTGGGGAGGCGTTGTCGTCCCCGCAACCCTCGGGTTGCGCCATGGCGAAGGACCATGACCTCAGGCGCTGATACCCGCGATCAGGCGGTCTATCACTTCCGGCGGGCGTTGAGCCGGGCCCACCTCGAAGACATCCTCGCCCGTCTCATCGGACGCAGCAACGATCTGATCCCCTTCGAGGAAGCACGCCGCATGCTCAATGGGCGTGTCAGTGAGCAGCGCGAGTTGCGCGAGATCCCCCTTGAGGCGATTGTGGGCAGCGTCGGGCGATATGCCGACTTTACGCGGCAGTTCCTGCCCCGGCGCCAGAGTGACGAGGAGCGTTGGGCGCGGGTTATGGCGGTGATGGACGATCCGCGTAACGCGCCACCGATACTCGTCTACCAGATCGGCGAAGTTTACTTCGTGCTCGACGGCAACCATCGCGTGTCGGTGGCCCGGCAGCGCGGGGCCAGCCACGTTCTGGCCTACGTCACCCGCGTGCACACCCGCGTGCCGCTCACGGCGGATACCACGCCTGATGAACTGATCCGCAAGGCGGAAGAAGCCGACTTCTACGAGTTGACCGACCTGGACAGGCAGCGACCCGGCGCCGATCTGCGCGTGACCAACCCGGGGCAGTACCGCGAGATCCTCGCCGACATTGAGGCCTTGCAACGGGAACGGGCCGCGGGCGGGCAGGCGCTCGGGCCGGCGGAGGCGGCGGCGCTCTGGTACGATACGATCTATCTGCCGATCGTCGAGATTATCCGCGACCGGGGCATGCTCCACGACTTTCCCGGCCGCACCGAGACCGATCTGTACGTCTGGATCTCCCGGCACCGGGCGCACCTCGAAGCCGCGCTGGGCTGGGCGCTCGATCCCGACGCCGCGGCCGCTGACCTGTTAGCCGTGCAGGAGCAGGGTCCTTTGCGAGGGGTCGCCACGGCCCTCGCACCCCTGGCGGCGGCCAATCCGCTGGATGCCGGGCCGCCGCCGGGCCAGTGGCGCCAGGAGCGTGGTGTCGCCTCAGTTGAACAGCGGCTCTCTGCCGATGTGCTTGTTCCCCTCAGCGGCAAAGCCGAGAGCTGGCCGGCGCTGGAACAGGCCCTCGTGGTTGCCCGGCGCGAAGGTGGGCGGCTGCACGGGTTGCACGTCGTGCCTGACGCCGGGGCCAGGAGCAGCCCGACGGCCCTGGCGGTGCAGGCTGAGTTCGAGCGGCGGTGTCAGGCGGCCGGGGTGAGCGGGCGCCTGGCGATCGAGGTTGGGGCGGTTACCCCGGCAATTGTGGCCCGCGCGCGCTGGAGCGATCTTGTGGTTGTCCGCCTGGCCCATCCTCCCGCCGAGGGAGGACTGGCGCGCCTGCGCGCCGGCTTTCACGCTCTGGTGCAGCACTGCCCGCGACCGATTCTGGCCGTTCCCGGCCCGGCGTGGCCCCTCAACGCCGCGCTGCTCTGCTACGACGGCACCCCGAAAGCCAACGAGGCGCTTTTTGCCGCCGCCTATCTGGCGCTCCAGTGGGCCATTCCCCTCACCGTGCTGACGGTTATCGAGCCGGGGCGCGCCGACGAGTCGGCCCTCGCCCGCGCCCGGCGCTACCTGGAGGCCCACGGGGTGCAGCCGGTCTGCGTTGCCACGCCGGGTCCGCCTGCCGCGACGATCGTGACGACGGCGCGCGAACGCGCCTGCGACCTCATCCTGATCGGCGGCTATGGTCACGGTCCTCTGCTCGAAGCCGTTCTCGGCGGCACCGTGGACGAGGTGCTCCGCTCCAGCGATCGGCCAGTCTTGATCTGCCGATAGGGCGAATGCGCCGCTGACGTGAACATACGCCCGGCCCGGGCGCCACGCCCCTCCTTCCCGGATTGTACGTGTTCACACTTCTCCTGGGAGCGAGGGCATCATGATCGTTAAGAAATAAATCCGGTATAGCCCGCGCAGGCGGGCTTCGCAGCGGTAGCCCGCGGCTTCAGCCGCCGGGCTACCGGGCGAATACCGGTTTATATCCTTAATCTTCATCTTGCCCTCGAATCCTGACGAGGGCGGGACGCCCTCGCTCCCAGGTCTGCGGGGTTACCCCCACTCTGAACACGTACCCCGGATTAGAGACTCAGCAGCCTGCCGATACGCTCGCCGGTTCTGCGAATGTGCTGTTCCATGGCGTAGCGAGCGCGCACGGCGTCGCGGTCGGCGATTGCCGCGACAATCTCCAGATGCTCCTGGTGCGAGGTGAGGAGATGCGCTCCTTCGATCCGCTGCATGTAGCGGTGGATCAGGTTCACATGGGGCTGCAATGCCTGAAGGGCCATGAGCAGGATCGTGTTGGTGGTGGCGCCAACGATCAGGGCATGCAACTGGGTGTCGGACCGCAAATAGGGCCGGGCGTCACTGCGGGCCAGGGCATCGGCCGTCTCGTGGATCAGCGCCCGCAATTCGGCCAGGTCTTCCACCCGGATGTGCGGTGTGGCCAGTTCCGTACATAACCCTTCCAGCGCCCCGCGCACCAGGTAGACGTTGTGAACGTAACTTGCGCTCAGGCCGACCATGCGCAGGCGGCCATCGGCCGCTTCGGTTACCAGGCCCTCCTGGACAAGGCGCATCACCGCTTCGCATACGGCCGTCTGGCTCGTACCCAGATGTTCGGTAAGACGCTCGATCAGGATCGGTTCGCCAGCCTGCAGGCGCCCATCGGCGATCAGGTCGAGCATGCCGGCATAGGCGTGGAGCGCCAGCCCCGGGCCGCGCCGTATGCCGTCTGGGTCTAGCTGTACCATCGCGCTTCCTCCCGCTTGCCCTGTGCCTTTTTGGCACTGTACCCCTTCTCAGAGGGTGCGTCAAGGGTTGCGAAGCGGTAGGTTTTGGTGAACGAATAACTACTTCGCGCCCGTGGACCGCTATGTTTCGGCCCGGCGATGGTGCTACACTGGAAGCGTATTGCCCTTGCGCGCAGGTTTTTGCGGAACGCAGTTCGCCCGAACCTGCCCACAGGCGGCGGATGCTTTTTTCAGGATTGCCAGTATGCCCACACTATCGCTGCGGAAGCGGATTGTGATTGCCTGTGGCGTGGCCGTGGCGCTGTGGAGCGTGGGTATGCTCGCCTGGCGCCTGACGGGTGAGGCGGCGCCGCTGGTCTTCTTTGGCTACCTCGGCACGGTGGTGGCGCCCGGGGTGATCTACTACCTGGGTCTGCCTCCCCATAGGCGCCTCAAGGGTCGCCGGGCGATCACCCTCAGCCTGGCTCTGGCGATGTTTTCCGCCGCCCTGGCGCGGGCCGTCTTTCAGCAATCAATCGTACAGGTGGAGGGGCTGGTCTTCGAGGTGCTGCGGGGTGTTTTTGGCGCGGCGGTGCTGCACTTCCTGCTTGCCAAACTTGTTGGCCCGCTGATCTTCGGGCGGCTCTACTGTGGCTGGGCCTGCTGGACGGGCACGTTCCTCGATCTCTTGCCGTACCGGTTGAGCAAAGGGCGCCTGGGTGGTTTCTGGCGCCGGCTGCCCGTGGTCCACCTGGCCGCCAGTGTGATCCTGGTGACCGTTCTGGTCCTCGGCTTCGGTTACGCGCCGGGTCCCACCGGGGCGCTGGTGTGGTTCCTGGGAGGCTGCACGCTTTACTACGCGCTGGGGATTGGCCTGGCCCTCTGGTTGAAGGACAACCGCGCCTTCTGCAAGTATGCCTGCCCGGCGGGGGTGTTGGCGCGCCCCGCGGCGCGGTACAGTCTGGTCAAGGTTGCCGGGGACCCGACGAAGTGCAACGGCCACGCCGAATGTATCGCCGTGTGCCCGATGGATATTCGCATCATTGATTATACCCGCCTGCACCTGCGCGTGCTATCCGCCGATTGTATTCTCTGCCAGAATTGCATCAACGTTTGCCCCGACGGCGCGTTGGGCATGAGCCTGGGAGTTGAGACCCACGGCATCGAGTTGCTGCGCACACGCTAATGCGACTTCGTCGTTTCTCCACCGTGGGAGGTTCGGAGGGCGCAGTCCCTCCGAGCCCGCCCGTACAGGTGAGGTGGCGTTGTCGTGCGAACTCTTCACTTTGCCGCTGGCGGCGGGTGCGGGAGCCGCAGGCCCGGCGGAAGCCGCGGCAAGTGACAAAGTAAAGCTAATCAAGTGATCGGATCACCAGATCGCGGAAGAGTGCTACCACCTGGGCATCGGTGGCCACGGCCACCATCCCGTAGCGGGCGGTGGGAGGCGGATCGGCAAGGCTCAGTTCAGCGACTTCTTCGCCATTCATCCGCAGGCTGATCCGTTCATTCTCCAGGCGCGCCGCCAGGCGATTCTGCGCCCCTGCGCCAACGATTACCGCTGAATGTTGCTCCTCAATCAGCACCGTGGAACGCCCGCCACCGGAACGGAGCAGCCGGTAGCTCCCCTCAAGCGGGTCAACCATGTAGGCGAGGAAGTTCCGCTCGTTGAAGCGCAAGAGTAGTCCCGCCCGTCCGCCGCTTACCTCGACATCAACGCTCACCAGGAAGTTCACGCCCGCGGGTGAGGTATTAAAGGCCCAGATGTTGCCCACCCCCTGGGTGGCGGTAATCTGATACGCGCCTGGAGCGAACCCGACGCTCCAACCGGCGCCCTGGATCGAGGGCCAGCGGGCCGCCCGGGTAAAATCCTCCCGGTACAGTACCGTCCCGCTCTCGGCGACCCCCGTGGATACGGGGGTGGGCTGAAGGGTGCTGGTAGGGGCGCTGGTAGGGGCAGGGGTTGGGGCGCTGCCGGCAGTGCTCTGCGGGCCGGCGGCGGTCGCACTGTTCAAGGCGACCTCGCCCTGCCGGCGCAAGGCCCAACCGGCGACCCCGGCCCCGGCCAGGAACAGGGCCGCAACGCCGCCGAGCAGCAGCGTCCGGCGCCCGCGGTCCGGTTGCCGGGCAGCCGGCGCTTGCGGGGGCGTGGCGATGTGCCCCGCGGCTTCGGCGCGGGCCAGGAGCGCCCCGCTGTCACGGTAAAATGGGTTGATCCGCTGGATCTCCCGCAGGGTTGCGGCGGCCTGCAGGTGACGCCCTGCCTCGAGATGGTCCCGCGCTTGAGCGTACAACTCTGCCAGGTGATCGCGGGGTTGGGTCTGAACGCCTGGAGCGGGCCGCGGATGGGCGGTCACAGCCGTGCGGCCCAGTTTCCGGTTGTAGGCCACGCGCGCGGCGAAATCGCTCAGTATGGCATAGGCTTCGTTGATCCGCTGGGCGCGCCGGCTGGCCCGGGCCTGCTCCTCGGGACTGGCCGTTGCGAAGCGGTCTGGATGGTACCGCGCGATCTGTTGGCGATACGCGCGTTTGATCTCTTCCGCGGTTGCATTGGGGTGGACGCCGAGCACTGCGTAGTGGTCAAGGTTCTCGAACTCGTCCATGCCATCCTCTGGCCGGTCACGTTCGCGCTGCCTCACACAACCGATGCATTATAGCACGGGGGCGTTCCTGATGATGGGCAACCCGGGGTTCCCCCCAGGGCTGATGCAACGTCCACCTCCACCGGGGTGGGGCGCCGTAGCCGCCCGACACAGTCTTTCTGGTTGGTTCTGGCGGCGTAGCCGCCAGAACCAACCAGAAAAATCGGAGTTTGGGGCTTGCCCCAAACACTCTGCATTAGCTCTGGAGGGCGGCCTCACGCCAGTTGACATGCCCCCGCCGCGCAGCTTACAATGCAAACGTTTTATCGGCCAGTAGGGAGCAATCCGGTGGGGTACTGGATCCTCAAGACCGAGCCGCATGCTTATAGCTACTCTGATCTGCTACGCGAGGGCGGCACGGTCTGGGACGGGGTGACGAACAACGTCGCACTCAAGTATCTGCGAACCGTGCAGCCAGGTGATCAGGCGCTGATCTACCACACGGGTGATGAGCGCCGGGCGGTCGGCCTGGCCGAGGTGACCAGCGCCCCCTACCCCGATCCGCGCCAGGACGATCCCAGACTGGTGGTTGTGGACGTTCGCCCGTTACGCTCCCTGCCGCGCCCGGTCGATCTGGCGATGATCAAAGCTGACCCCTTCTTTGCCGAGTTCGCCCTGGTGCGCCAGGGTCGCCTCTCGGTGGTTCCGGTCACGCCCGAGCAATGGGCGCGCTTGTTGGCGATGGCCGGCCTGGAGGAATGACGCGCCTGGTGCCCGCTGGTACGTTTCTAGCTCTACGTTGTTACTTTGCCGCTAGCGGGGGGTGGAGCCGCAGGCCCCCGAAGATCTTCCCTTCCTGATGCGGCACGGCGAAGCCTCGCCGCACCAGGAAGGGGAACGTTCGGAGGGGTTGCACCCCTCCGAGCCTCCACAAGGCCGCGCGGCGAAACCATGTCCCGGATGTTGACGGTCACTACGCACAGCCGCGCGAGGTGCTGCGATGGATGCAGCGACGATCCTGGTAGTTGACGATGAGCAGCCGATTGTGGATCTGGTGGCCAGCTACCTGACCGCTGAGGGGTTCGGGGTGCACCGGGCCTTCGATGGTCCAAGCGCCCTGAATATGGCCCGCAGCCTGCGTCCTGATCTGGTTATCCTCGATGTGATGCTTCCGGGCCTCGACGGGATCGAAGTCTGCCGGCGCCTGCACCAGGAGACGGCTGTCTATGTGCTGATGCTCACCGCGCGCGCCGATGAGGTGGATAAGCTCATCGGCCTCTCCGTCGGCGCGGACGACTACCTCACCAAGCCCTTCAGTCCCCGTGAACTGGTCGCGCGGGTAAAGGCTATTCTGCGCCGCGCCCGCACCCCGCTCGAAAAAAATGCCGAACGGCCGGTGTTGCAGTTCGGAGAGATCAGCATTGACCCCGAACGGCGCGAGGTGCAGCGGGGCGGCTGCCAGATCGATCTGACCCCTCGTGAGTTTGACCTGCTCTACGCCATGGCCAGCCATCCAGGGCGGGTGTTTACCCGTGAGGAGTTGCTGCGCCGCGTATGGGGGCCGGACTTCGCCGGTATTGATCGGGTCGTGGATGTGCACGTCGGCACCTTGCGCCGCAAACTCGAAGATGACCCCGATGGCGCGCCCCTGCTGCAGACGGTGCGTGGCGTCGGCTACAAGTTCGTTGGTGGTCAGCGATGAGGTGGTACCATCAACTGCGCTGGAAACTGTTCTTCTCCCACCTGGTGATTATCCTTATTGCCGATGTGGTGCTGCTGGCCACCGCCGGCTTCATCGCGCGCATCGGTCTGGTGTATACGGCGCCGTTGAACGTCGGCGCAGCCGCCGCCGAAACGGGCCGCCTGCCCGCCGCTGGCGCCGCGGTGGCTTCCTCAACGCCCGTGGAGCAGTTCCAGACGGTGCTGCAACAGGCCCTGCTGGTCAGCGGGTTCGCCGCGCTGGCCGCGGCCGTCGTGGTAAGCCTCTTCGTGTCGCGGCGGATCGTCGAGCCGCTGTTGACCCTCTCGATCGTCAGCCGCCGGCTGGCGCAGGGGTTCTACCGCGAGCGTACCCGCATCAGCAGCGATGACGAAATCGCCCAGCTCTCCCAGAGCGTCAATCAACTGGCCGACGCCCTCGATCAGACCGAGCGGCGGCGCCTGGCCCTGCTCGCCGATGTGACCCACGAGTTGCGCACCCCCCTCGCGACGATCGGCGGGTACATGGAGGGTCTGCTCGACGGGGTGATCGAGCCCGGCCCCCAGACCTTCAGCCTCATCCTCCACGAGTCGAATCGCCTGCAGCGCCTGATCGAAGACCTGGAGTTGCTCTCGCGGGTTGAAGCGGGCCAGTTGCCGGTCGTGGCGCGCCGCACCGATCTGCAGCGGGTGCTCGAAGAGGTGGTCGCCCAGTTCGAGCCCCTCTTCCGCGCCAATCAGGTTAACCTGGCGTTACACCTGGACATTGACCTTCCCCCCGTCTGGGCCGATCCTGATCGGGTGAACCAGGTGCTGATCAACATCCTCTCCAACGCCTACCGCTATACACCCTCGGGCGGGCGGGTCACGCTCGTCGCCGATGTGGTTGATAAGATGGTGATTGTTGCCGTGCGTGATACCGGCATCGGGATCAGCCCGGAACATCTGCCGCACATCTTCGAGCGTTTCTACCGGGTCGACAAATCGCGCGCCAGGCAAAGCGGCGGTAGCGGCATTGGCCTGGCCATCGCCCGTCACCTGGTCTATGCCCAGGGCGGGGAGATCTGGGCCGAGAGTGACGGGCCGGGCAAGGGGACGACCTTCTGCTTCACCCTGCCGGTGGTGCCCGCGGAGAGCGTGGCCCTGCCCGTTGCTGACGCGCAGCCCGAAGCCCTGCCCGCCGGTTGATCTCCCTGTCGGTCTACGTGCGGGGTATGGGGAAATCGGGTTCTCTGAAGTTAACATCGGCGTTGCGCGGCGCAGCCGCGGAGACCTATGACATCGCAGGTCCTGCTAGGCATCTTTCAACTCTTCCTGGT
>JAOACN010000296.1 GCA_026417815.1 Chloroflexaceae bacterium
CTGCGGCACCGTCGGCATCGCCCCCCGTGGCCTGCATCCGCGCAACGTCGCCCCCGGCGACGCGATTGTACTCGTTGGCGGGCGCACCGGGCGCGACGGCATCCACGGGGCCACCTTCAGCAGCATCGAACTCACCCAGCAAACCGCCGTGACCGTCGGCAGCGCCGTGCAGATCGGTGACCCGATCACCGAGAAGAAACTCCTCGATGTGCTGCTCCAGGCCCGCGACGCGCGCCTCTACTCGGCAATCACCGACTGCGGCGCCGGGGGCCTCTCCTCCGCCGTGGGCGAGATGGGCGCCGGGTGCGGGGCCTGGGTGGAACTCACCCGCGTGCCGCGTAAGTATGCCGGGCTGCAACCCTGGGAGGTCTGGCTCTCCGAAGCTCAGGAGCGCATGGTGCTCGCCGTGCCCCCGGCCAATCTGCAGGCGTTTCTCGACCTCTGCGCGAGCGAAGATGTGGAGGCCAGCGTCATCGGCGCGTTTACCAGCGACGGCCACCTGCGTGTGACGAACCAGGGCGCGCCCGTCGTCAATCTGGATATGGAGTTCCTGCATCACGGGCGCCCCCAGCGCGTGCTGGAGGCGCTGTGGCAACCCGAGCCTCAGGCCCCCGCGCAGCCGGCAGACGCGCCGCCCCCACCCGCCGAGTTGCTGCTGCGCCTGCTCGCGCATCCCAACATTGCCTCGAAGGAGCGCATCGTGCGCACCTACGACCACGAGGTGCGCGGGGCCACGGTAATCAAGCCCTTCGTCGGCGTGGCCCTCGATGGGCCCGGCGATGCCGCCGTGTTGCGGCCCCTGCCCCACACCCGGGCCGGGCTGGCCCTCGGCTGCGGCATTAACCCCCGCTACGGGCGGGTGGACCCCTACTGGATGGCCCTTGCCGCGGTGGATGAGGCCCTGCGCAACGTTGTGGCCGTGGGCGGCGATCCCGAGCGCACGGCCATCCTCGACAATTTCTGCTGGGGCGACCCGCGCTTGCCCGACCGCATGGCCGGTCTGGTGCGCGCCGCCGCCGGGTGCTACGATGCCGCCGTAGCCTTCGGCACGCCCTTCATCTCTGGCAAAGACAGCCTGAACAATGAGTATCGCGACGCCGAAGGCAGGCGCGTCGCCATCCCGCCCACGCTGCTGATTTCGGCCCTGGCTTACGTGCCCGACGTGACCCGCTGCGTGACCATGGACCTCAAAGCGCCGGGGAACTTGCTCTACCTGGTCGGCGCAACCCGCCCCGAGTTGCGCGGTAGCCACCTGGCCGCCATTGCCGGCGAAAACCTGGCCGCTGCTACCGGCCTGCCCCGGGTGGACCTGGCCGCCGCCCGGCGCACCTTCGCCGCCCTGCACCGGGCGATCATGGCCGGCCTGGTACGCGCCTGCCACGATCTGAGCGAGGGCGGGCTGGCCGTCGCCGCCGCCGAGATGGTGATCGCCGGCAACCTGGGGCTGGATCTGCGCCTGGATGCCGTGGCCGACGATACGCTCACGGCCCTGTTCAGCGAAACCCCCAGCCGCTTCCTGGTGGAAGTGCGCCCCGACGACGCTGGCGCCTTTGAAGCGGCGCTGGACGGCGTGGCGCTCGCCCGCCTGGGTGGCGTGACGGTGGAGCCAGCCTTGCTGATGCGCGGCGCCGCCGGCGCTGCCGTGCTCGCGCTCGACGCCGCGACACTACGCGCGCGCTGGAAAAGCGGCCTTGACGGGGTGGACCTGTGAGTAACACGCCACCGCTCGCGCAGACGAAGGCATCTATGGCTCACACCTACGTTGCGAGGGGCGCATAGCCCATGGAACTGGCCACGACGCTGCTGCTGATCCTCTGCTACGGCCTGGCAGCCTACCTGGCCTGGAGCAATGGCACGCCCATCTACCTGATAACCCTGGTCGCGGGCCACATCAGCAGCCTGGTCTCGCCGCTCTGGCGCGTGCTCTATGGGATCAACTACGACCTGAACCTGACCGTCGTGCAGACGCTGCTGGGCCAATCGGTACCACTGCCGATCCTGATCGGTTCAGGCTGGTATTACCCCCTGCCGGCGCTGGTCGTGTACTACCTCTACGTGACCCGCTGGTGGTTTCCGTCGGCGCTTACCGGCGTGATGACCTACCTGGCGCTGTTACTCTACTACTTGCTGATCGAAAGCTTCGGATTACGCGCGCACATCTGGGCCTACAGCGCGGTTCGCCTGCCCCTCGGCTTCTCCGCGCCCTTGCTGGCGGCGATCATGTCGGCCCTGATCACCTATGGCCTGCTCTACGTGGTACTGCTGAACCACCGCAGCACCTGGCCGAGCATGCTCCTGGTCATTCTGCCCGCGCCCCTGCTGTTGAGCCTGCTGGTGCACGGTCTGCTCGGCGCGCCGCTGTGGGTTGCGCTGCTGTTCGATGGACAGGCGTGGGTTGTACTGGCGGGTCTGTTTAGCACCCTGCTGCTCCTGGCCTGGGCAGGGCAGATCATCACCAGCGGGATCAGGCGGCTGGGCGCCTGATGCGTGCCGCAGCGGCGGGCATACGTGTGCAGAGTTGGGGTAACCCCGCAGACCCGGGAGCGAGGGCGTCCCGCCCTCGTCAGGATTTGAGGGCATCTTGCCCTCGCTCCCAGGAGAAGGGTGAACACGTACCGGCGGGCAGCCGTCAACGCCATGACTCCCCGCAGTGCATGTCACCGGACCGTGGAGGTGTGGAGGTGTAGCGGTGGGGAGCCAGACGCACGTGCACTATGCTTACCCCTGAACTCCTGATCGCAGCCTACGCGCAGGGCATCTTTCCGATGGCCGAGGACGACGGCAGCATTGGCTGGTACGAGCCGACCATCCGCGCGATCATCCCCCTCGATGCATTTCACGCTCCGCGGCGCCTGTTGCGCACCGTTCGCAGCGGGCGCTTCGAGGTGCGCTACGACACCGCCTTTGAGGAAGTGATGCGCGCCTGCGCCACCCCTGGCCGGGGGCGTGAGACGACCTGGATCTCAGAGGAGATGATCAGCGCGTATGTGGCCCTGCACCGGCTCGGCTACGCCCATAGCGTCGAATGCTGGCGCGAGGGTCAACTGGTTGGCGGGCTCTACGGAGTGGCCCTGGGCGGACTCTTCGCCGGCGAGAGCATGTTCCATCGCGAGCGCGACGCCAGCAAGGTCGCACTGGTGCACCTGGTGGAACGCCTGCGGCGTGGGGGCTTTGTGCTGCTCGACTCGCAGTACATCGTCGGGGATCACATGCGCCAGTTCGGGGCCATCGAGATCTCGCGGGCCGAATACCACCGCCGGCTGCGCGCCGCGCTGCGTGTGCCGGCAAGGTTCTCTTTAGAAACATAAGGCGCCACCCGGAAGGGTTGCGCTACGCCCACAACCCTCCGGGTGGCGCTATTCATTCATCGCGCGTTGCACGGCGTGCCTGGCCCGGTGCACACGCATCTTTACGGCGCTCAGGCCCAGGTCGAGCATCCCGGCAATCTCGGCATAGGAATAGCCGTAGATCTCGCGCAACACCAGCGCCTCACGCGCCCCCGGCTCCAGACGCAACAGCGTGGCTCGCAGATCGCGCCACTCCTCGGCGCGCACCGCCGCCTCCTCAGCCGAAGCCACCGCCAGCAGGCGCTCGGGCACAGAGGCCTCGTGATCCTCCGAGGCGGTCAGCGAGATCGTAGCCGGCCGGCGCTGCTGCCGCGCCAGCGCGTCAAGACAGACATTCACCGTCAACCGGCGTAGCCAGGCGCCGAGCGAGGCCGGGTTCACCAGGTCGCCCAGGCGGAGGTAGGCCTTGAGCAACGCCTCCTGCGCCAGATCCTCGGCATCCTGCCAGTTGCCCAGAATACGGTACGCGGTAACCAACACCTGACGCTGGTACCGCTGGACCAGGTCGTCAAAATCCGGCGGCAGCGCCGGGTCGAGCGTAAGCGAGGCGCCCTCCGAAGCCTGCGCCTCTGGAGACGCCTGCGCTACCCCCACTGCGACAGGGGTATCCGGACAATCGTTCTCGCCCACCTCGATCAAGGAGGGCGGACATTCAAAGAGCGACGGGGGATACAAAACGGTCACGACGCTTCCTCGCCTCAGTTCAGCCGCAGGGGCCGGGAGTGCATTGTTGTTCCAAAAAACCCTCTCCCTGGAAAAGAACTGCATGCCTGCGGTGGTCACCACCGTTAACAGGATATCAGGTAACGGTCACGGAATCGCTCTTCCTGGGGATAAGCCGTTCCTAGCCTAAGGGCTAGGTCTGACGGGATAATCGGCCGGGGCGTAGGAAAACCTGGTTTTTCCATTGTTCTCATCAGCCCCGGCAGCAACCGCCAGGGCTGATGTAGCGTCTTCGAGGGAGACCCCGGACTCCAAGTTTTTCGTTGGGCCCGGCGGCGTAGCCGCCGGACCCAACGAAAAATGACCGTAGCGAGCGGCGCAGCCGCCCCAATCCCCCGCCGGAGGCGGAGTTGCATCAGCCCTGTGGCAGCCGCAGGGCTGTCCACGATGCGCCGGAACATGGTAAGATTGAAGAAGGCGCATCGCTGAACCGCCGGGAACGCAATGGAGATTTTCAACATCCACATCTTTGAGTTCTTGCTGATCGCCGCGCTGGCGCTGGTGGTCTTCGGGCCAGAACGGCTGCCTGAAGTGGGGCGCTTCATCGGCAAACAGGTCGCGCGCTTCCTTGCCTGGCAGCAGCAGTCGCCCGAATTGCGTCTGATCAACGACATACGCAGCGAGTTTGAACGCGAGATCGCCAGCCTCCGCGACGAACTGATCCGCACTCGCAACCAGCTCGACGTGTCTCAGGACGTCGAGCAACTTCGCAGCGAGCTGCGGCCTATGCTCGATCTGCAACTCGACGCCGACCTCCGGCCCCGGCAATCCACACCAGCAAACCCCGACAAGACACCTGCTGTCTCCGCAGATAGTGGCGCATCCGTGGCGCTGCCGGAACACGGCAGCCCCTCCGAGGCCGCTGCTCCCCCCGCCGCGCCCGACGGCGCCGCAACGCTGGCGGACGCAGGCACCCCTGTCGCCGAACCGCCCACCCCGCCAACCCTGAAGCCCCAACCCGCCTCGCAGGCGGTACCGGCCACGGCGAGCCCCAATCGCATCCCCGGCACTGAGCCAACCGGCGTACTGCAACCGGTAGACGAACGGGCGCGGTACCTCGCCGAGCGCCGCTCTCGCCTCCACGATCTGCCTGACTACGACGACCCGCCCGCGCCTGACGGGGCGCAAGTCGCCCCCCCATCCGAAGCGCCGCCCGCCACCCTCTCCGCCAGCGAACGCGAGGAACTGCTGCACCAGATCCAGGCCCTCAGCAGCGAACTGCGGGCGCTGGTTGGCGAATTGCGCGAGCGCGGGGTCATTGGGATGGACTGGACCCCGAATGAGGAACCTTCCCAGGAGACCCTGTCGCGGTGACTGCCCAGAACCTTCGCCATACCGCTCCCAATTCGCCGGGATCCGATGAGGGTCAGAGCATGACCCTTATCGAGCACCTGATCGAGCTGCGTATGCGGCTGGTGCGGGCCGCCATCGGCGTGGTCGTCGGTCTGGTCATCGGCGTGATCATGGTCCTGCCCGAAGGTCCGGTGCGCCTGGTTGACATCCTCATCGCCACCTTCGCGCCGATCAACGAACGCTACGCCCCGGTGCAGGCCGTTGGCACCGCCGAGGCCTTTACCAGCTATATGACCGTGGCCCTCACCGTGGGGGTGATCATCGGCATGCCGGTGATCGTCTACCAGTTGCTGGCCTTCATCGTCCCCGGTCTGACCGACAAAGAGCGGCGCGTGCTGTTCACCGCCCTGCCCTTCGTGATGTTCTTCTTCCTGGCCGGGCTGGCCTTTGGCTGGTTCATTACCGTTCCCACCGCCATCCGCTTCTTGATCGGCTTTTCCTCCTCCGAACTGATACAGACCCAACCCTCCCTGGCGAACTTCCTCAGCACCATCACCGTGCTGCTGCTGATCAACGGCATCGTCTTTGAACTGCCGGTGATCATCTACGTGCTGGCCTTCATGGGCGTGGTTACCGCCGCGCAACTGCGTAAGTACCGGCGCTTCGCCATTGTCGCCGTGGTCATCATCGCCGCCCTGATTACCCCTACCGGCGATCCCATCAACCTCGCCCTCCTGGCCCTCCCCATGTATCTGCTCTACGAACTCGGGGTGATCCTCGCCCGCTTCGTGCCCGAACGGCCCTGAGAGGCTGTCTGCAAGGGGTGGCGGTGGTCAGGGTTGATGCGAATCAGGTTCGTCGGAGTCTTTTGACAGCGAACGACAATCCACGAGTAGCGGTCTGATGACGGCCGCCGCCATCGCGGTGCTATTCGGCGGCGTGTATCTGGCTTCCTCCATACTGGGCTTCGTGATGCTAGCGGTCTTCTTTGCCCTGCTCTGCCACCCGATCAGGGTCTGGCTTGTGAGGCGGGGTCTCGCGTCGTCGGTCGCTCTCACGATCATCGCCGCGATGGCGGCATCGGGGCTGGCGACCACGTGGCGGGTGTGGCAGGTCAGGGCCCAGACGATTGAGGGTAGGATGGCGGCCTGAAGGCCAACAATGGGCGGGAGGCCAGCCACCTGAGCGTAGCCGATGTTCAGCGGAATCATCAGCGCCGCGAGGGTGACGCCTGCGAACATCTCGCGCGATAGGCCGCCGGCGGATATGCCACGCACGGCCTGCAGGAAACGGGGTGGTTTCAGTTGTCGAGGTGTGGATCGAGTAACAGATGACACGTGACCTCCTGGCAAAGCGGTATCGTCATTCCTCCCCGTACTCTTTGCCGCTTGACCACGCGGGCACTGGCCCACGTCGTGACATAACTGGTCGATCGCCACCGTCGCGACCATGATGAGCGCGTCGTTGACGCCAGGCTCGATGGCGACACCAGGGGGTTGGGCCAGACGGAACTACTGTTTCGAGACCTCGGCGATCGTGGCGCGCCCCCGCGCGAAGTGCTGTCCACCTTCGTTGCTCAACAATGCCGTGATTAAATAACACACCTCCGCGCCGCGCATCGTCTGCCAAAACACTTGCCATGCCATCCTGTAAGACAGCACGGCAATGATCCTCTGGACCAGCGGCGACCCTTCCCCCTTGCCTCCCACCGCCGAGTTTAGCATTGCTCACGGTCAGCCCGCCCAACCTCGTCCGCTACCTCCGTTGCTGCTTGCCTGCGCCGAGCAGGTCAGACGCTGCCTGCACGACCTCCGCGCGCCAGTGTTCGATATTGGCGACTCACTTTTGACCAGCGGCCAATTTGCGCCGCGCCGTCGCGCAATGCTATACTGCCTGCAGCGAGCACTAGCGTTGTTGACCGAGGTCAGGAGCCAGATATGGTTGAGCGCATCTGTCCCGCATGCCAGCACGGCAACCCGATCGAGAACCGTTTCTGTGGCGCCTGCGGCGCCGCGCTGGATCGGAACGATCTTGTCCGCCGCGATGAGGGCGCGATTGTAATTGCCGGCCAGAGTATCCCGCTGGCTCAGGTAAAACAGGTAACGAAAGCCGTCGCCCTCGGTCTCGCCGCCGTTGCCGCCGAGGCCGGGATCGCCTGGCTCCGGCGCCGCGCCGAACGCGGCGATCTCGCCGCCCTTGCCGGCGATGCCATCACCGCCCTCCAAAAAGCGTCGCCCCAACCAGATGTTACCACGCCCGCCTCCCCCGTCGGTCATGTCATAACCATCGTCAGCGAGCGGGTCGTGGAGGTCTGGGAGCACGGTGGCCTGAGCCGCCAGATCATCGAGAAGCACGTCTGGCGGAGAGAAGGCTGAGCGCCTGTGGAGATACCCGGGTTATCCGGTTGCGTTCCGGGAGGGCGCTGCCCTTCGATTGGGCGAGGACGTCGGGAAAGCCGGTTTCCCCACCCTCCTCTAACCGGTGGTCAGTGACGGTAAGATTTCCAGGAGGGCGTCACCCTCGCCTCAGGTGAACCATGGCCCACTCCCTTACATCCTACGATCTGCTCCAGCGCCAGCTTCGGCCCCTGGGCCGGCGGCTGCGGGTCAGCGATGCGTTGCTGTTCGCCAGCCACACGCTGTGGCTCGCCGCCGCCGCGACAACGCTGGTGGCCCTCGCTGGCCGCCTGGCGCCGATCGCCCATCTGCGGCTCTGGGCCGCGTTGCCCCTCCTGCTCTGGCTGCTTGTGGTGATTGGCTACGCCCTCTTCCGCCCCCTCACGCCTCTGCGCGTGGCCCGGCGCGTGGATCTGGAGCTTGACCTGCGCGAACGGCTCTCCACGGCCCTGGAACTGCACGAGCGCGAGGCTCACGATCCCCTCAGCGAGCGCCAGCAGGCCGACGCGGGCGCCGTCGCCGGCCAGCTTAAACCGGCCATGCTGTCGCTGCGCTTCGATCGCCGGCGCCTGTGGTGGGCCGTGCCGCCGTTGATCCTCACCGCCCTGCTGCTGTTCGTCATCCCCAATCCGCAGGATCGGGTCCTCGCCGACCAGCGGGCGGTGCGCGAGGCGCTGGTTGAGGCCGCCGACCAGCTTGCGGCGCTCGAACGCCAGATCAGCGAGGATCAGCAACTCAACGCCGAGGATCGCGAACGTCTGATCAAGGAACTGCAGGCCCTTCAGGAGCAACTGCGCCGCAACCCCGGCGAACGCCAGGAGGCCCTGGCCGATCTCTCGGCCGCCGAGGCGCGCCTGCGGCAGGAGCTTGACCCGAATAGCGACGCCCGCCGCGCCGCGCTCGAGCAGATGGCCCGCAACCTCGAGGCCCTCTCCGGGCGCCCATCGGGCCAGCGCCCCGACGTCCGGCAGGCGGCCGACCAACTGGAACAACTGGCGCGCCAGCTCGAACAACTCTCCGAGGCCGAACGCCAGCAACTCGCCGAGCAACTGGCCCAGCAGGCCGCGCAGATGGCCGCCAGCGAACCCGGCGCGGCGCAGAACCTCCAGAATGCCGCCAATGCCCTGCGGCAGGGCGATACACAGCAGGCCGCCCAGCAGCTTGAGCAGGCCGCCCAGCAGGTGCGCGAGGCCCAGAGCGACCTTGCCGGCCAGCAGAGCACCCAGCAGTCGCTCTCGGAACTGCAGAATGCCCGTGATCAGATCGCCCGCGCCGGTCAGCAAAGCCAGGGCCAGCAGGGCCAGCAAGGGCAACAGGGCCAGCAGGGTCAGGGCCAGCAAGGGCAGCAGGGCCAGCAGGGCCAGGGCCAGCAAGGGCAACAGGGCCAGCAGGGCCAGGGCCAGCAAGGGCAACAGAGCCAGCAGGGCGGCGGGGGCGGCACGAACGCGCCCAATCTGGGCCAGGGCCAGAGCAATGCCAGCGGCAACGTGGATCCGAACCGGCCCGCCAGCCAGCAGGGCAGCGGCACCGGCAGCAGTGACCTGATCTACCAGCCCTACCGCCCGTCGGGCCAGCCGGGCACGCCCGAGTTTGTCCAGGGCCAGCAGGGCCAGGGCGGTTCCAGCCAGATCCAGGAGGGCCAGGCGTCCCAACCCGGCGCAAACAACCCCTCGATGGTGCCGTATGAACAGGTGTACCCGCAGTATGCCGAGGCCGCCAGCGACGCCCTTGACCGGGGCTACATCCCGCCACACCTGAAGGACTACGTGCGCGACTATTTCAGCCGGCTGGAACCGTAGGCGCCTTGCCGCCAGTGCCGTAATCCCGTGATGCATACGGATTTCTGGGAGGGCCCGGCCCTTCCAGACCCTCCCATCGGACAGGGGATGAAAAGCCGTGTGCCACCTGTCTTCAACCAGCATACAGGATCATCAATGACCATACCTACGCCCATGCAGCCCGAGCCAACAACCCCCGGCATCAGCCCCGACGAGTTTCGCCAGCGCGCGCAGATGATCGAGGCCGAAGTGGCCAATGTAATCGTCGGCCAGCGCGACCTGATCCGCCAGGTGATCGTTACCCTGCTCGCCGGTGGCAATGCCCTCCTCGAAGGCGTGCCCGGGCTCGCCAAGACCACCCTGGTGCGCACCCTGGCCGACGTGATTGACTGCAGCTTCTCGCGCATTCAGTTCACCCCCGACCTGATGCCCGCCGATATCATCGGCACCACGCTGATCAGTGAGGACGAATACGGACGCAAGAGCTTTCGCTTCGAGCCTGGCCCGATCTTCGCCAACATGGTCCTTGCCGATGAGATCAACCGCGCCACGCCCAAGACCCAGTCGGCGCTGCTTGAGGCCATGCAGGAGCGCACCGTTTCGGTCGCCAAGACTATCCACAAACTCGAGCAGCCCTTCTTCGTGCTCGCCACCCAGAACCCGCTGGAAATGGAGGGCACCTACCCGCTGCCCGAGGCCCAGCTCGACCGCTTCTTCTTCAAGATCAACGTCGTCTTCCCCACCGCCGCCGAACTGGTCGAGATCGCCCAGCGCACCACGGGATCGTACAAGCCCGTGACCCGCCACGTCGCCAACGGACCGCTGATCCTCGCCATGCAGGACCTGGCGCGCACCGTGCCCATCGCCAGCCACGTGCTGGCCTACGCCGCGCGCCTGATCAGCGCCACCCACCCCGAAGCGCGCGAGGCCCCGGCGATTACGAAACAGTATGTGCGCTACGGCGCCTCGCCCCGCGGTATGCAGGCGCTGATCCTGGCCGGCAAGATCCTCGCCCTGCTCGATGGGCGCTACAACGTCGCCTTCGCCGACCTCAAGGCCGCCGCCCTGCCCGCCCTGCGCCATCGCGTCGTGCTGAACTTCGAGGCCCAGGCCGAAGGCATCTCGCCCGATGAGGTCGTCAAGGGCGTGCTCGAGGCGGTGAAGGAAGAGTGATGACACCAGAGGCAGGTCCGACGTGACCGAACGTACAGGCGAACCCCTGCTGGAGTCGGCGTTCCTGCGGCAGCTAGACCGCCTTGCCCTGGTGCTGCGCCGACCAATGGCCGGCGACATCCAGGGCGAACGGCGCAGCCCGCGCCGCGGCTCGTCGGTGGAGTTCGCCGACTTTCGCCCCTACGCCCGGGGCGATGACATCCGCCAGATTGACTGGAACCTCTACGCCCGCGCCGAACGCTTCTATTTGAAGCTCTTCGTCGCCGAAGAGGAACTCAACGTCCACCTGCTGGTGGATACCAGCGCCTCGATGGACTGGGGCGAGCCGAACAAGCTGCACTACGCCCGGCAACTCGCCGCGGCCTATGGCTATATCGCCCTGGCCAACCTCGACCGCGTCAGCGTCACCGCCTTCGGCGCCGGGCCGGGAGATCTGCAACTGCCGGGGGTGCGGGGCAAGCGCGGCGCGGTGCCACTCTTCACCTTCTTGCAGCGCCTGCAACCCGGCAAGCAAGGCGACCTGGCGCGGGCCTGCCATCGCTACATCCAGTCGGCCCGCGCCGCCGGCCCCCTCCTGCTATGCTCCGACCTGCTCGATCCCGGCTGGAAGGACGCCCTGAGCGCCCTGGCCTCCCGTCCCTTCGAGATCACCGTGATGCACGTTCTTGCCCCGCAGGAACTCGAACCGGATCTCGAAGGCGACCTTAAACTGGTTGATGTGGAGAGCGGCGCCCCGGTGGAGATTAGCGCCAATCTGGACCTCATGCGCCGCTACAAGGAGCACCTGGCCGCATGGCGCGGCGAGATTGAGAGTTTTTGCAACGGTCGCGGGATTATCTACGTGCCGGTTGACACCAGTGTGCCGGTCGAAGAGTTTGTGTTGGGACGCATGCGCCGCCGCGGCGTATTGCGTTGAAGCGAGCCGGAAACGATGTCCCTGATCACCCCCCTGGCCCTGCTGGCCGCGGCCATTGTCGGCCCGGCCATCGTGGCGATGTACCTCCTGAAGCTGCGCCGTGAGGAGCGCACCGTCTCCTCGACCTTCCTCTGGCAGCGCATGGTGCGCGATGTGGAGGCCAATGCCCCCTGGCAAAAACTGCGCCGCAATCTGCTGCTCCTGCTCCAACTCCTGCTCATGCTGCTGCTGGTCTTCGCCCTGGCTCGGCCCTACCTGGCGGCCCAGGGCATCAGCGGGCGCAATCTGATTATCATTATTGACCACTCGGCCAGCGTGGGCGCCACCGACGCTGTCTCTTATACACATCTCCG